>NZ_CALFCW010000031.1:0-13305 GCF_937950555.1 uncultured Pigmentiphaga sp.
CCTTACCTGTGGCCGCCCGGCGCCGCCAACCTGCGCTTGCGCATCGTGACGGCGGTAGCCTTCCTCATCGCCGCCAAGGTCGCCAACGTCTACGTCCCCATCTTCTACAAGGGCGCGGTCGATGCCCTCGGAACAACCGCCGGCGCAACGCTGGCCATTCCGCTCGGAATGATCCTCGCGTATGGCGGCGCGCGCGTACTGACACTGCTATTTTCCGAGCTGCGCGACGCGGTTTTCGCGCGCGTGGCCCAGCACGCCATCCGGGTAGTCGGGCTACAGGTCTTCCGCCACTTGCATGCGCTGGCGCTGCGGTTTCATCTGGCACGCCAAACGGGCGGCCTGACCCGCTCCATCGAACGGGGCACCAAGGCCATCGATTCGCTGCTGTCCTACATGCTTTTCAACGTGCTGCCCACGCTCTTCGAGATCGGGCTGGTGACGATCATCCTGTGGCGCATGTTCGATGTCTGGTTCGCATTGGCGACCTTCGTCACGGTCGCGCTCTACATCGGCTACACGCTGGTCATCACCGAATGGCGCACGAAGTTCCGCCGCCAGATGAACGAGACCGACTCGGAGGCCAACACCAAGGCGATCGACAGCCTGCTCAACTACGAAACGGTCAAGTATTTCGGCAACGAGGAGCACGAGGCCCGCCGCTACGACCACGCGCTCGATCGTTACGAACGCGCGGCGGTCAAGAGCCAGGTCAGCCTCTCGCTGCTCAACATCGGCCAGGCGGCCATCATTTCCATCGGCCTGACCGTGGTGATGTGGATGGCAGCGCGTGGCATCGCGGCCGGCCGCATGAGCATCGGCGATTTCGTCCTGGTCAACGCCTATCTCGTGCAGCTGTACCAGCCGCTCAATTTCTTCGGCTTCGTCTACCGCGAAATCAAGCAGTCGCTGATCGACATGGACCGCATGTTCGAACTGCTTTCAGAAGACCGCGAGGTCGCCGATCGCCCCGGCGCACCCGCGCTTCAGGTACACGGGGCCGAGGTCGAGTTCCGCCATGTGGTGTTCGGCTACGACCCCCGCCGCCTCATCCTGCAGGACGTCAGCTTTACCATCCCGGCGGGCAAGACCGTCGCCGTGGTCGGTTCCTCGGGTGCCGGCAAGTCCACGCTCAGCCGCTTGCTTTTCCGGTTCTACGACGTGAACGCGGGCGCCATCCTGGTCGACGGCCAGGATATTCGCGACGTTACGCAGGCCAGCTTGCGGGCAGCCATCGGCATCGTGCCCCAGGACACGGTGCTGTTCAACGACACCATCTACTACAACATCGCCTATGGAAGACCGGGCGCCACCCAGGCCGAGGTCGAAGAGGCGGCCCGGCTCGCGCACATCCACGATTTCATCCTTGCCATGCCCGACGGCTATAACACCATAGTCGGCGAGAGGGGATTGAAGCTCTCCGGTGGCGAAAAGCAGCGCGTCGCCATTGCCCGCACCATCCTCAAACGCCCCGCGATACTCGTTTTCGACGAAGCCACCAGCGCGCTGGATACGCATACGGAACGCGAGATCCAAGCCAACCTGCGGGAAGTGAGCAAGGGACGGACCACGCTCACCATTGCGCACCGTTTGTCCACCATCGTAGATGCGGACGAGATCATCGTGCTCGACGGCGGAAAAATCGTCGAGCGCGGGCGCCATCATCAGCTGCTGACGCGCAACGGCGCCTACGCCGCCATGTGGAAACGACAACAGGCAAGCGGGGAAGGCGAGGAGCTCAAGCCCTACGGCGCGGTGGTCGACACGGCCTGAACCTGCCTGCGACAAGACGGCGGGCAATGGCTAAGCCGCCTGCCCCCGTCGGCTCACACGGCTGCGGCTTCCTTCAGCGTCTCCTGCAACTCGGCCACCAAGGCATCGGTATCGCGCGCCGCGAGCTTTTGCTTGTCGAATAAATTGCTTCCCATGCCCACGATCTCGGCTCCCGCCCGGAAATAGGCGGCCATGTTCGCGCGCGTGACGCCGCCGGTCGGGCAAAAGAGCGTGTCGCGGAACACGGCCTTGATCGCGGCCAAATGGCCGGGCCCCCCAGTTTCCGCGGGAAAGATCTTCACCACGTCGGCACCCGCCTCACGGGCCGCGATGATTTCGGTGGGAGTAAACGCCCCCAGCATGCTCAAGGCGCCGGCTGCCCGCGCCAACTCCGCCAAGGGGGGCACCACGCCCGGAGAGACCAGGAAGTCCGCCCCCGCCTCCAGGGCAGAGCGTGCCTGGTCGGCATCCAATACCGTGCCGACGCCGACCAGCGCGTCCGCCCGGCCGCTCAGCTGCGCGTCCGCACGGACCGCGCGCAGCACCTCGAGGACATCAGGTATGGTCCAGGTCAGCTCTATGCCCAGGCAACCGGCCCGTAGCGCGACCTGGGCCGCGTAGAGCGCAGTTTCGGCATCCTGGTACCGCAGCACCGGAATCACGCGGGCCGAGCGCAGAACCGCCCGGCGTTGACGAGAAACTGAATCAACCATGTTGGACACCCGCTGAGAAAGCAAGCACAGCCTAGCACGACCGGCGTGCGCTGCCTGTAACCGACTCGCAGCGGATCAAGGCTGGCCGGCCTGGCAGCCCGGCGCACCGCGGCTGCGCATCGCCCACACCAGCAGGCCGGCCAGCGCCATGCACGCCCCGGCCCCCGTCACCGCATGCCAGCCGCCGTGCGCGTAAGCCCAGGCGGAAATCATCGATCCGATCGAGCCGCCAACGAAGTAGCTGGTCATATAGACCGCCGTGAGGCGGCTGCGTGCCTCGGGGCGGATGCGATAGATGGCGTTCTGGTTGCTGATGTGAATCGCCTGCGCCGCCAGGTCGAGCAAGATCACCCCCGCCACCAGGAAGGCCACCGACACCTTGGCGAGCGAAACCGGCAGCCAGGAGCAAAACATGAGGATCAGGCCGTAACGCGTCGCGACGTCGCCCTTGCCCCGGTCGGCCAGCCGCCCCACCCGGGCAGCCGTCAGCGCACCCGCGGCACCAGCCAGGCCGAACAGCCCGATGGTGAAGGTCGAGTATCCGAAGGGCGGGGCGGACAACAGGAAGGCCAGCGAAGTCCATAACATCGCGAAGCCCGCAAAATTGAACGCGCCGAGCAGCGCCCGCGTGCGCAACATGGGCTCTTGCGCAAACAGCACGGCCAGCGAGGCGATCAGGCGCACATAGGGCATGCCGGCGGCGTGCGCCGGATGCCGCGGCAGCGCCCGGCGCATCACGAACGCAAGAACGGCCATCAGCACGGCGGCGATGGCGTATACCGCACGCCAGCTGCCTGTCGAGGCCAATGCGCCGGACACGGTGCGCGCCAGGAGGATGCCCAGCAGCAGGCCGCTCATCAAGGTGCCGACCACCCTGCCGCGCTCATTGGGCGCGGCAAGGGTGGCGCCGAAGGGCACCAACACCTGGGCCACGACCGAGAACAGTCCCGCGGTCGCGGTTCCCGCCAACAGGACGGGAAGGCTGGGCGCCGCGGCGCTCGCGCAGAGCCCGCCCGCCGCCAGCAGGGTCATGACGAAGATCAGGTTGCGCCGCTCGAACATATCGCCGAGCGGCACCAGGAAAAACAAGCCGACGGCATAGCTAACCTGCGCGGTCGTGACGATGGCGCCGGCGGCTGGTATCGACAGCCCCAAGTCGGCGGCGATAATGTGCAATAGGGGTTGAGCGTAATAGTTGGCAGCCACGGTCAGGCCCGTGGCGATCGACATCAGCCAGACCAGGCCCGGGCTAAGCCTGCCCTGGGATACGGGATTCATACTCATGCGGGGGGGACTCCTTTCCCCTGCATTATTTCGCACTGGTAGACTCTATGCGAAAAGACGGCGTGCCGCGGCCCCGATGCCGTCGAACCGCAAAGCCGCGCGCGCCCATCATTGGCACCACACCGAACTCCGACCATGCAAGAGCAAGAGCACGATCAGCCACTGGAAACCGTCCTCGTCCGCGTCACTGGCAAAGTACAGGGAGTGGGCTTTCGCTTCGCGACCGTGCGCCGCGCGCACATGGTGGGCGTGGGTGGCTGGGTACGTAACAATGACGACGGTTCCGTCGAAGCCCTGGTGCAAGGCACGCCGGACCAAGTCGACCAGATGCTGGCGTGGCTGCGCCAGGGGCCGCCCCAGGCCCGCGTGGACGAGGTGACGAGTGAACGCCAGTTCATCGACCGGCGGTTCACCCGCTTCGAGCAGCAGTGATCAAGCGAGCTTGACGTTCACGTTCTTGGTATAGGTGAACTCGAGGAGTTCGGCGAAACACTCCTCCCGCCCGATGCCCGACTGCTTGACGCCGCCGAAAGGCGCGCCCAGGAAGTGCTGGCTGGTGTTGTTGATCCAGACGTAGCCCGTCACCATGCGGCGCGCGGCACGATGGGCGGTATTGAGGTCGCGCGTCCAGATCGAACCGGTTAATCCATAGTCCACCCCGTTCACCTGCTCGAACAGCGCGTCCTCGTCACGCCATTTGAAGACGGACATGATGGGCCCGAACACCTCTTCGCGCGCCACGCGCATATGGGGCTGGACGTCCGCGAACACTGTCGGTTCGTAAAAGAACCCCTTGGCGAGCGCCGGATCGGCAGGCCGCTTGCCCCCGCACACCAGGCGGGCGCCTTCCTCCAGCGCAGATGCGACGAAGCCCTCGACCTTTTGCAATTGGGCGCGGCTCACCAGCGCGCCCATGGTAGTGGCCGGATCCGTGGGAATGCCCGGCTTGTGACGTTGCGGCAGCAGCTTCGCCACGGCATCGAGCACTTGGTCGTGGATGGACTCGTGCAGGAACACCCGGCTGGTCGAACCGCAGCTCTGCCCCGACCAGGTGAAATTCATCCCGCCAATGATCCCTTCGACCAGCTTGTCCAGGTCGGCATCGGGATAGGCGATGAGCGCGTTCTTGCCGCCCAGCTCCAGCAGCACGGGCTTGAGGTCCCTGGCCGCCGTCTCCATCACGGCCTTGCCCGTCGGGACACCGCCGATGAGCGTGATCTTGCGCACCAGCGGGTGCCGCGACATCGCCTCGCCGCACTCGCGACCGCCGCACAGAAAGTTCACCACACCGGGCGGAAAGAGGTGGCCGATCAACTCGGCGAGCCGGATGACGGACAGCGGCGCCTGGTCCGGAGCCTTGACCACGACGGTATTCCCCGCGGCCAGCGGCGCCGCGATGCGCAATGCGGCAAACATGAGGGGATGGTTGTACGCCACGATGCGTCCGATCACGCCCATGGGTTCCCTCAACGTGTAGTTCAGGTGGCCGTCCCCCATGGGAATGGTCTCGCCCTTGATCTCGGCGGCCAGCCCCGCAAAATACTCCAGGCCGTCCGCAGCGAACCCGGCGTCGTGGAGCAGGATCGATACGGGGTTGCCGTTATTGAGGGAGTCGAGCTGTGCCAACGGCAGCGCATGCTCGCGCAGCACGGCAGCGGCGCGGCGCAGATACTCGCCGCGACGGGCAGGCGGCGTGCTGGCCCATGCGGGAAAGGCAGCATGGGCGGCCCGCACCGCCGCATCGACGTCTGCCGCGCCGGCCACGGGCGCTTGGGTGATAGGCTCGTCGTAGGCCGGGTTGATCGTGTCGGCATACTCGCCGGATAACGGCGCGTGCCACGCGCCGCCGTAGTAGAGCCCCCGCTGAACGGGGAGTATGCCCTCGGGGATTTCATGGGCTCGCATGCAAGCCTCCTATCCGAGCAAGGTTAGTGCGAACGCGTCAGGCCGGCGGTCATGGCAGGGTTGTAGCCGGGTTGGACGACGGCATCCACCACCACGATGCCCCCGCCGCGCACCGCGGCAACCGCCTCGGTCAATACGCGCTCGAGCTCGTCGGTGCGGCGCACGGGCCCGATGCCGGTCAACCCCTGCGCCCTCGCGATCGCCGCCAGGTCCGGGGCTGGCTCGTCGATGCGCTGTCCTATCCAGCGGTTTTCCACGGGCCGGCCGCGTTGCCGCGCCACGCGCTCCTGGTGGATCTCGTCGTTGAAGAACGAACGGTTGTTGCAGACGATCATCAGCATGGGAATGCCGGCATTGGCCGCCGTCCAGAGCGCATTGTTCCCCATCATGTAATCGCCGTCGCCGATCAGTGCCACGGGAAGCCGGTCACTGCCCTTGAGCGCAAGTGCCGATCCAATCGCCATGCCCGGGCCCGACCCCACGCCGCCGCCGCCGTCGTAGCCCAAGAAATCCAGAGGATGCTTGAAGTCCCAGAACTCGCCACTCCAGCTCAGCGGCAAACGGGTCAAGCACACCGGCATCGTGCCCACGACCTTGCGCAGCACCGCCGCGACCGTCGGTACCGTCAACGGCGACGACGGGTCCTCAGGGATGGTTGGCCGGGCGACCGGCGCCGGCGGCGGGGGAGGCTCCCGACGCGGCGTAACGTGTTCGTTCAGCAAGGCAACGGCCGGCTCGGGCTCGGAGAGCAGGAAAAGGTCCACCGGGGGCAGCCCCTGGTGATCCATGCTCCAGCCGTTGTGGCTGTAATGGTCGACCGATACCTGGATGATGCGGCTGCCCACCGGCTCGCTCCCCCAAGCCTGCTTGAGCGTGCCGGCCAGGTCCAACCAGTCCAGGCTGAGGACCACGTCGGCCTCGCGCAGCACCTTCGCCGACTGAGGATTCAGGAACATGCCGCAGGGCGCCGCATGCAGCGGGTGGTCGGTCGGAAAGGCGGCGCCGACTTTCAGGTCGGTGAGCACCTGTGCCTGCAGCGTCTCGGCCAGGCGGATGCGATCTGCCCAGCCCGACTCGGAACGGGACACCCGGCCAGCCAGGATCACGGGCCGCTTGGCCTGCGACAGCCACGAGGCTGCCTGTTTGATGAGCTCGTCGGCCGGCCGCGCCGGCGGGGGCGGCAGGTAGCGCGCCGGATCGGGCAGGGGATAGTCCTCGTCGCAGCGCGATTCCTGCAACCCCGCGTCGAAACACACGTACACGGGGCCCTGCGGCGCCGTGGTGGCAATCTGCTTGGCGCGCAGCAAGGCTTCGAGTGCCGCCGGGATGGAAGCCGGCTGGGCGTCCCACTTGACGAAATGGCGGATCAGCGCACCTTGGTCTTGCACGGTGTGGATCCAGTCGATCCACGGGCGCCGCTTGGCCGCATCCACCGGGCCGGTGGCCCCGAGGATGATGACCGGCGCGCGGTCGACCCAAGCATCGTAGATGGCCATGGAGCCGTGCATCAGCCCGACGTTGGCATGCAAGGCCGCCCCGATCGGCTTGCCCGTCACTTTGGCGTAGCCATGGGCGATCGCGACCGCGTGCTCCTCGTGCAGCACCACGATCATCTGGGGATCGCGGTTGCCCAGGTGATTGACCAAGCTGTCGTGCAATCCTCGATAGCTCGAACCGGGGTTGACGATCAAGTAAGGGATGTCCAGTTCGCGCAGCATGTCGGCGATGCGGTCGCTTCCCCAGACGACACCGTCGTCTTGCCAGGCCAGCGGTTCGTCGCGTCGAACCAGCGATTCGGTCGAGGACTTCATAAGACTTCCTATCAGTAAGTAAAAAATGATCTTCGAACAGAAAGGATCAATCGACCCGGATGTTGGCGCGCTTGATGACCTCGGCCCATCGTTGCTTGTCCTCGAGCATCATCCGGTCGAATTCGGCGGGTGTACTGCTCGCGACTTCGATGCCTTGCTCCCGGAGCTTGGCCTGGACGGCCGGCACCTTGAGTGCCCGGTTGAGTTCGCCGTTGAGCTTGTCGATGATTTCGCGTGGGGTGCCGGCAGGCGCAATGAGCCCGATCCAGATGTCGCTCTCGAAGCCCGGCACCTTTTCCGCGATCGCAGGAACGGACGGCAAGTAGGGCAACCGATGGCCAGTGACTCCCAGCGCCTTCAGGCGGCCGTTTTGGATGTACGGCAGGGCGGAGTTGATGGGGCAGAACATCAGGTCCACTGTTCCGGCCAACACGTCGACGAGTGCCGGAGCCGAGCCCTTGTACGGAACGTGCGTGAGCTGGGTGGAAGTCAGCGACTGGAAGATCTCGGCCGACATGTGCTGCGGACTTCCGGCCCCGGCCGAGGCGTACGTCAGCTTGGACGGCTCAGCCTTGGCCATCGCGACGAGCTCCTCGATAGAATTCGCCTTGAACTTCTCGGGCACGACCAACGCCATTGGCACGGTCGCCATCAGGCCGACGCCGGCCAAGTCTTTCTGCACGTCGAAAGGCAGCTTTGGATACAGCGCCGGATTCACCGCGACCGTCTGGTTGGGCGCGATGCCCAGCGTATAACCGTCGGGTTTGGATTTGGCCACCAGGTCCGTACCGATGTTGCCGGCGGCGCCAGGCTTGTTCTCGACGACAAAAGGCTGGCCGAGCGTCTTGGCCATTTCTTCGCCGAGCACGCGCGCGAGCACGTCGTTCGAACCGCCTGGCGGCAACGGCACGATGATGCGGATGGGTTTGTTGGGGTAGTCGTCTGCATGGACGAGCGGAACCGCGCAACAACTACCGACGAACGCCGCGGCCACCGCCGTCTTGTAGAAGCGTTTCATCATGACTCCTCCTATGGGCCGGTCCGCTGCCGCGATGAAGATGGGCGGCAAAGCAGGCCTGTTTTCTTGGCGGAGCAATGATAGAAAGCGCTTACGGGCGATTCAATCTTGAATATTGATTCAACTTACTCAATCTTGAATGTTGATTCAATGCATAGGATCGTGCCCGGCGGGAAGATCGCTGCCCCATTCGCGGGGCAGCGCCCATGGAGAAGAGGCCGCCGCTCTGGCGGCGGGGCTCAGCGCCCCTTGAATACTGGCTTGCGCTTTTCGATGAACGCCTGCATGCCCTCTTTTTGGTCTTCGCTGTCGAATAACCGTTCGAAGGCGCGCCGCTCGAGCGCCAGGCCGGATTCGAGGCTGGCATCGGCACCCAACCGCACGGCCTCGCGGATGGCGCGCACGGCAAGCGGAGGCATGGCGCATATTTGGCGGGCGACGTCCAGTGCGCGCTCGAGCGCATTGCCGTCGGCGACCAGCTCGCTCACCATGTTCGACGCATAAGCCGTCTTCGCAGGAATGCGCTCGCCCGTGAGCGACCAGAGTAGCGTCTTGTACTTGCCTGCCGAACGAAGCAGCCGTTGCGTGCCGCCGCCTCCCGGCATGATGCCCACCCGGATCTCCGGCTGGCCGAAAGTCGCCCCTTCGCCGGCGATGATGATGTCGCACGCGAGCGCCAGCTCGCAGCCGCCACCCAAGGCATACCCCTCGACCGCCGCGATCACGGGCTTGCCGAGGGTCCGCAGTACATGGAATACCTGGTCCCCGCCCTGCAAGGCATGGTCCGTGGGGCGCATGTTCGACATCTCCACGATGTCCGAGCCCGCGGCGAAACAGCCCCCGGCGCCCGTCAGGACGATGCAGCCGATGCCGGCATCCTGCTCGAGCTCGCGCAGGTTCTGGATCAGCAGGGCCTTGACTTGCGAATTGAGCGCATTTTTCCGTTCGGGACGATCGATGACGATGACACCGACGCCGCCATGACGTTCTTGGCGCACCGGCGCCTTGTCCTGTTGTGTGAGGTTGTCAGACATAGTCAGAAATCCAGGTGGCGATCTGCGCAATCGGCTTGCGCATGGGAAAGGCCCGCCGGCTGTCTCCGCGCCGCGGGGCCAATCCGCCCAGGATAACAAAACCAAGACAAAAACGCGCCCGCACGCCGTCAGCGCCGGCGCCCTCGTCGCGCAACAATTTGTTGGAAAAAACCGGCGCATGACCGCAGCCAGGCACACCCCGGAGCCCCTTAGCGAACACAGAGGGGAGACCGGCTGGTACAGTGTTCGGAAAGCATTCTCCGCAAATAGGCCATGAACCGACTGTTGTCTTACCTCGTCGTGATATTGGGGCTCATCGCCATCGGCGCCGGGCTCTATCTCTGGCTGCAACCCAGGGATGACGCGCCAGTCGCGACCATCACGCCGCCTGCAGGACACTCCGACGCCCTGGCGGAACAAGAAGAGCTGCCCCCGCCACCCGCCGAGCCGCAGCCCGAGATCCAACATCCCATCGAGCAGCCTCCCGCGCCCGACCCCGCGTTGGCCGAGGCGCCCGACATCGGCGTGGCGATGAGCCGGTTGGTCGGCCGGGAAGCCCTGTTGGCGCTGTTCAACCTCGATCGTTTCGTCTATCGCGCAGTCGCAACCATCGACAATCTTGCACGCCCCCACGCGGCGCCGGCGCTCTGGCCGGTCAATCCCACCCCGGGACGCTTCGCCACGGAAGGCGCAGCTCCCGGCGAACGCATCGCGGCCGCCAACTACGCACGCTACCGCGCCTTCGTCACGGCGGTCACGCGCGTGGACAGCGCGCAGGCCGTCGCGCTCTATAGGCAGCTCTACCCTCAGTTCCAGCAGGCTTACGAAGAGCTCGGCTACCCGCGCGGCTACTTCAACGATCGGTTGGTCGCCGTCATCGACCACCTGCTCGCCACGCCCGAGCCGGGCGAACCGGTGGCGGTAGTCTTGCCCGAGGTCAAGGGCCCGCACGAGATGCGCCGGCCCTGGGTGCGCTATGAGTACGCGGACGCCTCGCTCGAAGCGCTCAGCTCCGGCCAGAGGATGCTGCTACGCATGGGACCGGAAAACCGCAAGGCGCTCAAGGCCAAGCTCGCCGAAATCCGCCGGCTGCTGGTGCGCGACGCACCGCACAACTGATTCGGGCGGCGGACCGTGCAAGCACGTCCGCCCTGGCCTCGCGCATTGCCCAAGTGCGCTTGCGCAATGCGCCCGCCTCGCTGGGCTGCCGCTCAGCCCGCAGCGGCCTGGGTTGCTCGCGCACCGACCGACGCCGCCATGCGCTTGGCCCGCTCTGCGGCTTCGGCCGCCACCAAGCGTTCCAGTACTTCGCGCGACTGCACACCGCCCGAATCGATGTTGAGCTTGAGCAGCTTGCGGTCCGGATTCTCTGACAGATTCCGCTGCTGGGCCTCCAGCATGGCAAGGTCTTCGGCAAATATCTTGCCCTGCCCCTCGCGTATGGATGCCGTCAATTGCGCATCTTCCGGCTTGAAGTTGCGGGCCATTCCCCAGAAATACCACATCGAGGTCTCGGTCTCGGGCGTGAGGAAATCCACCACGATGCTCGATGCCTTGAACTCCGGCGGTGCGTCGTAGCCACCCTTGCCGGCGTGCGCCACGCCCACTTCGATCAGGATGTGGCTGGGCGGGGTAAAGCGGCAAATCTGCCAGCGGTCGCATAGCACGTCGTCTGCCAGCCCGTTGCCGCGCAAGGCGGCGGCCCAGAACGGAGGCGGCTTGATATTGTGCATGTAGCGGCTGGTCACCACTTCGTCGCCTATCGTCCGGGTGGCGGGGGGCGCCTCCTCGATCTCCGCCTGGCCGATGCTGGTGGCATGGACATAGGTCTCATGGGTGAGGTCCATGAGGTTGTCGATCATCAGCCGAAAATCGCAATTGATGTGATACAGGCCGCCGCCGTATGCCCATGCCGGGTCTTCCGCCCAAGCGAGGTGGTGGATCTTGGCCGGGTCCGCCAGCTCCGCATCGCCCGGCCATACCCAGATGAACCCGTAACGCTCCACCACCGGAAAGCTGCGTATGCTGGGGAAAGCGCGCACCCGCTGCCCCACCATGCTCGAGCATGTGCCGTCGGGGTTCATGCGCAAGCCGTGATAGCCGCACATCAACTCTCCCTGCTCGACCCAACCCAGGGAAAGCGGCGCACCGCGGTGCGGGCAGAAATCCTCGAGCGCGGCGACGACCCCATCCTTGCCGCGGTAGAAAACCATGCGCTCGTTGCAAATCTGGCGCCCCAGCGGCTTTTCGGCGATCTCGTCCGGGGTACAGGCGACGTACCAGGCATTCTTCAGAAACATTGTCTTCCTCCAAGCCTGCGCCGTGCCATGGAGACGCGGCCGCAGTACCTTATCTGTATACAGCTTGATTTTGCTATCGATTCTTCGTGCGGGAAACCGCGGGTAAACCCTAGGTAATTTACCGGAACACCGCTGGCGAACCTGTCTTCTACACTTAAACTTGTATACAGGTCAGGAGCGAAGCGTCGAGTGTTCCCGGCTGGGCGACGCCGCGGCCTTCAATAGCAACGCCAACCCCACCGCCGCACAGAGGCAAGCCCCCATGGCCGCCATTCCCCAGGAGAAACTTCCCGTGCTTTCTTTGATCCAGCCCATCAAATAGGGTCCGACAAAGCCGCCCAAATTGCCCACGGAGTTGATCAGCGCAATGCCTCCGGCCGCCGCCGAACCTTGCAGGAAAATGGGCGGAATGGCCCAAAACGGCCCCAAGCATGCATAAATGCCGACGGACGCCACCCCCAGGCTCAGCAGCGCCATCCAGGGTGCGCTGAAGTAAATGCCGCCGAAAAACCCAAGACTGCTGATGGCAGCTGCCGTAGCGACATGCAGCACGCGCTCCCCCCGCCGGTCGCTGTGCCTGCCCCAGGCCAACATGGCCGCCGCCGCAACGGCATAAGGCATGGCCACGATAAAGCCGACCGCGGCGTTCGAGTAGCCCATCGCCTTGGCGATCTGGGGCAGCCACAGGCCGATGCCGTAAAGACCGATCACGACGCCGAAGTACACCCCGCACAGCACGAGCACGCGCCAGTCCGTCATGGCCGGCCATATGGCGTGGTGCGCATTCGGCGCCGCATTGCGCCGGTCGTTCGCCAAATCGGCCTCGACGAAGGCCCGCTCGGACGCAGTCAGCCATTTCGCGCGCGCGGGCCCTTCCGGCAAGGCATGCAGCACCACGACGCCGAGCAAGCAGGACGGCAGGCCTTCCAGGAGAAACAGCCACTGCCAACCCTTCAGGCCGAGCCACTCGTCCATGCTTACCAACAACCCCGATATCGGCGAACCGATCGCACTCGCGAGCGGGACGGCGGCCATGAAGAGCGCGATGAACTTGGCGCGATGGCGAGCGGGAAACCAGTAGGTGAGATAAAGCAGCATCCCGGGGAGGAAGCCTGCCTCGGCCACCCCCAGCAAAAAGCGCAGCGCGAGGAAGCTCCACGTGCCCGACACGAACGCCATGCCCGCTGAGATGAGCCCCCAGGTAATCATAATGCGGGCAATCCAGAGACGGGCGCCGACCTTCTCCAGGATGAGGTTGCTCGGTATTTCGAAGAAAAAATACCCGATGAAGAAAATGCCCGCGCCCCAACCGTAGATGGACGGCGTAAAACCCAAGTCCTGGTTCATGGTCAGCGCAGCAAAGCCAATATTGACCCGATCCAGGAAGGCCATCAAATAGAGCAGCATCATCAGCGGGATGATGCGCGCGGCGATCTTGCGGTAGGGACTGCCCGGCGCTTCGTTCTTCAT
>NZ_CALFCW010000032.1:0-5762 GCF_937950555.1 uncultured Pigmentiphaga sp.
TACGCTATGCTCGAAGAGCCGGCCATGGCAGCGTGACTCAAACCAAAATGCCTCCGGCAATCCCGGCGCGGTTCACTTCGTTGTAGTCCTGACGCCAGATGGCGATGACCTCGCGAGCCTGGGCCAGGGATTCGAACCAGTTCTCGTTGAGGCATTCGTCCCTGAACTTGCCATTGAAGCTTTCGATGTAGGCGTTCTGGGTGGGCTTGCCTGGCTGAATCAAGATGTGCTGAATACCTCGTGCTTGCATTCATGCCATGAAGGCCTTGCACGTGAACTCCGGCCCGTTGTCGGTTCTGATGGCCTCTGGGTAGCCCCTGAACCGTGCGGCTTGATCCAGGATGCGGGTGACGTATGCGCCAGGCATGGACAGGTCCACAGCGATGTCGATGCACTCGTGGGTGAAGTCATCGGCGATGGTCAGGCACTTGATGCGTCGGCCATTGGCCAGCGAATCGCTCACAAAGTCCAGGCTCCAAGTTTGATTGACGCGGGTGGCCGCCACCAGTGGCGTGCGTTCACCGCGGTACTTCTTGCCCTTGTTGCGTTTGCGAACAGCCAGGCCTTGCGCACGGTAGAGCCGGAACACCTTCTTGTGGTTGGTGCCCGGAAACTCGGTGCGCAGCATGTCGTGCACACGGCGATACCCGAAGCGCCTCCGTTCCATGGCGATGGCGTGAATGCGTTCGCTGAGGTTCACCGTGTGCGCATCGGGTTGTGGCGGGTGGCGCCAGGCATCGCGAGACAGCCCCACAAGACGGCAGGCACGGCGCTCGGAGATCTGGGTGTGTTCCAGCATCTTGGCGATGGCCTTGCGCTTGTCTTGCGGGGCTAGCGCTTTACCCCGAAGCCGACCTTGAGCGCCTCAAGGTCGAGATGTCCTTCGGCCAGCAGCTTCTTGAGGCGGGCGTTCTCGACTTTCAAGTCCTTCAGGCGGCGAGCCTCATCGGCCTCCATGCCGCCGTACTTGGCTCGCCACTTGTAGAACGTGGGCTCGCTGAACCCGCCTTGGCGGCAGACGTCCTTGACTGGCAGGCCTGACTCAGCCTGTTTCAAGAACCCAATGATCTGCTGCTCCGTGAATCGACTCTTCCTCATGTCCGTCATTCTCCAGGTTGACGGACCTCACTTCCATTCAACTGGTACGGCTGGGAGGGGGCAGGTCATTTCATCAGACCTGGCTTGCCGGAAGCGGCTGGACGCCGAGTGGCGATGGATCGGGCTGATGAGCGCTCTGTGCTTTCTCTGAAGCCCCACGGCTTGCGATCCTGTTCGGAATCCGGGTTGGACGTTGGTGAGGACTCCACCACCACTTTTCAGCGCCCAACCCTCTCCGGTTGGGCGTTTTCGTTTGCGAGCCCCCGCCGCGGCGCCGGGTTCTGACCGGTTCTGCGTGTGCTGCACCCCACCGGCGTGGGCGCCTGAATGGGGCAGGTTCGACTCTGATCCGCCCTCTCTTCTCTCAAAACCTGCGCCAACTTCTTGGCGGAAGCGCACGCAAGCGGCCTTGTGCCTCAGCGACTTGCGCGTGTGTTGCCGTTGGCCGTTGGCCTATAGACTTGGAGCAGCAGTTCATGGTGGCAACGCCGCAGCGGCAAGAGCTGACCGTCGCTGGGTCGATCGGCCGATGCGTGCGTCAAGCTCTTGCTAAGCTGTCGTGCGCACGCCGTCTCGCCGCTTGGCCGCGCGCGCCAGGCAGGCCGCCCTGCAGTTTCAACGCCTCGACATCTCGCCGGGGCGGAGCACCGAACAGCCGTGCGTACTCGCGGCTGAACTGCGAGGCGCTCTCGTAGCCGACACGGAACGCGGCCTCCGCGGCGTCCAGCCGTTCATTGAGCATCAGCCGGCGCGCCTCGTTCAGGCGCAGCCACTTCTGATACTGCAGTGGCGTCATCGCCGTCAGTTGCTTGAAGTGTTCATGCAGGCTGGACGGACTCATCTGCACGTGGGCGGCCAGTTGCTCGATGCGCAGCGGCCGGGTGTAGTGGCTGCGTAGCCAATCCAGGGCGCGGGCGATGCGCTGCCCCGGCGTGCCCACCGAGACGATCTGCCAGAGCCGCACGGCGGCATCGCTTTGCAGCAACCGGTAGTGGATCTCGCGCGCGATCAGCGGTGCGAGCACCCGTTGCGTCGCGGCATCCTCCTCCAGCAGGTCCACCAGGCGCGCAAACGCATCAAGCAACGGCGACGTGACGCGCCCGAGCATTGCGCTGCCGTCTGCGGGCTTTTCGCGCGGCGCAGGCAACCCGCTTTGGGCGATCAGCTCCGCGAGCAGCCGCAAATCGAGCTTGAGCACCAGCCCCAGGCAAGGGCGCTCGGAGCTGCCCTCCAACACCTGCGAAGCCGCGGGCAGGTCGAGCGATGTGACGACGAAGCGTTGCACATCATAGGGATACGGCTTGCCGCCGATGAGAAGCTGCTTGGCCCCCTGTACCACCAGCACGACGGCGGGCTCCACCCGACACTCGCACGGCTCGGTGCGGGCCTCCCGGCGGAAAAACGCCAGCCCGGGCAGCGCCGTGGGCACATCTTCACGACCGGCCGTGTGTGCACCGATGCATGCCGCCAAGCGTTCGCGCGCAGGGTCGAGTGCGGTACCGGACGGGTGTGTGGGCATAAAACCTCCTGCGATGGCAGACGCCAGCATACCCCTGCGCGCCCGCGCCGAAACGTCCAATTTACGAAGATCCAGAGGATCAGGCAAGAAAACCCGAGGATCTGACTACTGGTTATCCGCTTCGTCCCACAAAATAACCGGCAACAAACATCCGGAAACGAGCCTGCCTCGCTTGCGAGGCTGAACGCTGCCACCTTGTGCTGGAGAGCCACGCCATGACCGCATCTGCCTCTACCGTGCGCGCCTGGGGGGCGCACGCCGCTGACCGTCCTCTTGAGCCACTGGCCATCTCGCGCCGTGCGCCGGGCGCCCACGACGTGGTGATCGACATCGCCTATTGCGGCATCTGCCACTCCGACATCCACCAAGTGCGCTCGGAGTGGGCGGGCACCCTCTACCCTTGCGTGCCGGGACACGAGATCGTCGGCCGCGTCGTCGCCGTGGGGCCGCAGGTGACGCGCCACGCAGTTGGTGATCTGGTCGGCGTCGGCTGCCTGGTGGATAGCTGCCGCCATTGCCCGGAATGCGAAGCGGGCCTGGAGAACTACTGCGACCATCCGGTCTATACCTACAACGGCCCGACGACGGATGCCCCCGGCCACACCCTGGGCGGCTATTCGCAGCGCATCGTCGTGGATGAACGCTACGTGCTGCGCATCCGCCACCCCGAAGCACAACTGGCCGCGGTGGCGCCGCTGCTGTGCGCGGGCATCACCACTTACTCGCCGCTGCGCCATTGGGGCGCTGGGCCGGGCAAGACGGTGGGCATTGTCGGCATCGGCGGGCTCGGGCACATGGGCGTCAAGCTCGCGCGCGCGATGGGCGCGCAAGTGGTCGCGTTCACTACATCGGAATCCAAGCGCGCGGCCGCGTTGGCGCTGGGCGCGCACGAGGTGGTGGTCTCGCGCGATGCGGCGATGATGGCTGCGCAAGCCAGGCGCTTCGACCTCATCCTGGATACGGTGGCCGCCCCGCACGACCTGGATGCGCTGCTCGCCACGCTCAAGCGCGACGGCCAGTTGGTGCTGGTGGGCGCGCCCGCCACGCCGCATCCGTCCCCTAATGTCTTCAACCTGATTCTGAAGCGCCGCGGCATCCAGGGCTCGGCCATCGGCGGCATTCCCGAAACCCAGGAGATGTTGGACTTCTGCGCCGCACACGGCATCACCGCCGACATCGAGCTGATCCGCGCCGATCAGATCAACGGCGCCTATGAGCGCGTGCTGCGCGGCGACGTGAAGTACCGCTTCGTGATCGACATTGCCACCGCGTGAGCGTGGCGCATCGCAAAAGGAGATCCATCGTGATCAACGAGTCCACCCGCCCGTCCCCGGCCGTCGGCGCCCCAATGTCGCGCAGAAGCTTCGTACAGGGCAGCGCACTCATCGGCACGGCGGCGCTGCTCGGCGCACCGATACGTCTGGCAGGCGCAACCACTTCCACGCAGAACAGCACCATGCAAATCACCCAGGAATGGGACAAAACCTTTCCCAAGAGCGACAGGGTCGATCACCGGAAGGTGACCTTCAAGAACCGCTATGGCATCACGCTGGTGGGAGACCTGTACCAGCCGAAGAATGCCAGCGGCAAGCTGGCGGCGATTGCCGTCAGTGGGCCCTTCGGTGCGGTCAAAGAACAGTCCTCCGGCCTGTACGCGCAAACCATGGCGGAGCGCGGCTTCGTCACGTTGGCGTTCGATCCTTCCTATACCGGAGAGAGCGGCGGTGAGCCGCGCAACGTGGCCTCACCGGACATCAACACCGAGGACTTCAGCGCTGCGGTGGATTTTCTCGGCCTGCAGCCGAACGTGGACCGCGAGCGCATCGGCATCATTGGCATCTGCGGATTCGGCGGATTTGCCTTGAGCGCTGCTGCCGTGGACAAGCGCGTGAAGGCGGTCGTGGCCTCGACCATGTACGACATGACGCGGGTCATGTCCAAGGGCTACAACGACCGTGTGACGCTCCAAGAGCGCACGCGGATGCTGGAGCAACTGAGCCGGCAGCGGTGGTCGGATGCAGAGCACGGCACCCCCGCTTACCAGCCGCCCTACAACGTGCTCAAGGGGGGCGAAGCGCAGTTCCTGGTCGACTACCACGCCTATTACATGACCCCACGCGGGTACCACCCGCGCGCGGTCAATTCGGGCCATGCCTGGACGATCACCACGCCGCTGTCGTTCATGAACTTTCCGATCCTGACCTACATCCAGGAGATCTCTCCGCGACCCATGCTGCTCATCCATGGTGAGAAGGCGCACTCGCGCTACTTCAGCGAGACCGCTTACGCGGCCGCCGCGCACCCGAAGGAACTGGTGATCGTTCCCGGCGCCAGCCACGTCGACCTGTACGACCGGCTGGACGTGATCCCGTTCGCCAAGATGGCCACGTTCTTCAATCAATACCTGGCATGAAGGTGTGCCGCCCGGCGAGAGGATGAGCATGACATCAATCCTTCCTCACAGCCCCAGATACCATGAACGACGCTCTTTGCATGGCCTGCGGGCCATGCGTGTGGCGGGCATAGTGTGCGGCCTATTCATGCTTGGCGGATGTGATGCCGGCCCTCCTAGCGTAGCTGCCGTACCTAAGGCCGTGGCGAGGGATGGCCATGTTCAACCGGAGGATGCCCGCATGTGGATGACCGTCGGCGAACGCCGCTTCTCCATCACACTGGCCGACACAGAGGCGGCCCGTTCCTTTGCGGGCATGTTGCCTCTGACGATCGATATGGAGGACCTCAACAGCAACGAGAAACATGCGGAACTGCCGAGGACGTTGCCGACAACGACGGTCCGCCCCGACACGATCCGCACCGGCGATCTCATGCTCTATGGATCGAGAACGCTGGTCATCTTCTACAAGACTTTCGATTCCCCCTATGCGTACACGCGCCTCGGCCGCGTAGACAATCCCGCTGACTTGGCGCAGGTGCTCGGCAGCGGCAGCGTGCGCATCCAGTTCTCCAAGAACTGAAGGGATGCAGCGACTTCGGTTTGACCCCGCGACGCCCCGCTTTGCGACACGGCACACCGATACGGTCTATGCGGTAAAGATGCACCTGTCCTTCCGTAAGCTTCCCCGATCCGCAGACACCCCATAAGTAGAACTTTCTGGCATGTTTTCCCCAGCCAGGAGGTTCCATG
>NZ_CALFCW010000033.1:0-9501 GCF_937950555.1 uncultured Pigmentiphaga sp.
GGGGGCACCCCTCCCTCCGAAACTCCGCAACATCCGCAACACCGCAACATTGGACGCCAGCGGACGCGGGCGGACGCCTACGGAATCGGGCATCCGCAACATTGCCGCCACAGCATCCGCAACAGGTGTAAGCTTGGGCGGGCATGTCGCCCGTGGGGAGGAAGTGATGGACGTTCTGAAGATTCCGGCTACCAACTTTGTCGGGGCCAATGTCTTTCCGGACAACACTTACGCCGTCAAGGTTTCGACGCTTACCGATTACGGAATGAGCCGAGATGCAGCAGTAGCGGCTTACGCAAAGGAACAAGGCGCTACGCTAGTTGAAAATCGCCGTTTCGACGATGGCGAGTGGTACGCCTTCCTACAATTTCCCACAAAGTAGCCCCCGCCCGCCCTTTCGGGGTGGAACCGGACGGGGGCCTACGCCGATTGCTTCCACCAGCTCGGCACGGGCTGGCGACGGTCGGGCCGTGCGCTAGTGCCGCGTGGCCTTGGCGGCCTCGATGTAATCAGTTGGCAGCTTTGGCATAGATCAAAGTCTCACGGTTGCCGGAACGGATGTTCTGGATGCTGATGATGTCGTAGGTGTCGCCGTCGAAGGCGATCCGCATGTCGGGGGTGATGTCGCCGCGATAGCGCATCGTGAACTTGGTCGTATCCTCGGCCTGCACGGCAGCGGCGGCGAAGTACTCCCGCCCGACCAGCGGCTCCACGCGGGCGAAGACGGACACATGATCCGCCCATGCTTCGATCATCTCGCCCGTGTTCGGGTCTTGCGTCAGGGTCAGCTTCCGGAAGGTGATCTTCCGGTTCAGGTCGGTTGCGACGTAGGTCATAGAAAGAGCAGCCCTCGGGTTGCGTAGGGGTCAACAGGCGGCGCGTCTGCGGTCTGCGCGATGCCAATCGCCATTGCCAGCGCCTGCATGCCGTCGATGCGCCCGGTGGATCGGGACTTGTCCAGCTTCCGACCGCCTGCGGGGTCCTTCGTGGTCGTGGCGTTGGCCGCGCACATGGTCAGGACGGGGTGCATCCCGTGGGCGATCCGGGCGTTCAGAAGCTCCGCTTCCAGCGCGTCCAGGGCCGGGGCCATGTCCTTGAAGCCCTGTCCCCACGGCACCAGCGGCAGCGCCAGCCCGATGCGGTCCAGCTCGCGCTTCAGGACATCGATGCGCCAGCGGTCAAAGGCGATGGCGTGCACGTCCAGCCCGGCCAGAATCTCGGCCATGTCCGCCGCTACATGCTCATAGTCCACGGACGCGCCCGGTGTCGTGCGCAGGAATCCCTGCCGCGCCCACACGTCATACGGCGCGCGGTCGCGCCGTGCGCGCTCTTCCAGCCCCTTTGCAGGCGTCCAGAAGTGCGGCTGCACCTGCCACACGCCCCGAACCTTCCCGACCAGCACAAGCGCGGTCAGGTCGTTTCGCGCGGACAGGTCCAGTCCGGCATAGACCGGGCCGTCAAACTCGACCGGCTCGCGTCCGTTCGCCTTCCACACCTCGGGACTCACGAAAGGCGCATCGGTACTCACGCGCTGATTCAACAGCAGGTTCCGCGCGCTGTTCTCCATGCTCGGCATCCGCTGCGCCTGGATCATCTGTTCGCGCAGGTCGTCCAGCGAACGGAACAGCCCCAGCGCAGGATTCGCCGCGCGCCATGCCGATTCGTCCAGCAGGTCGCAACCCTCGGGGGCCGCGTACAGGTGGCAGACAATGCGCGGGTCTTTCGATTGTGCGGCATCGTCCAGCCATACCGAAAACAGGTCGGCATCCGTCGCCGCCTGCGTGGAAATGGCAATCAGCAGCGGTTCCGCGTGCGCGCCTTGGCTCGTGGTGATGGCATCGATGAAGTCAGACCGCGGCCCGCGCACTTGCCCGACTTCGTCCAGGATCGCCAGCACCGGGGAAAGCCCGTGGGCCGTCCTGCCGTCCGCAGCGAGCGCGCGGTATTCGGTGTTGAGCGGCAGCCCGATCAGCCGCTTGGAACTCGGCACGATCCGCACCAGCTTCGACAGCTTCGGGTTGAGCTGCACCATCTTCGCCGCCAGGTTGAACACCAGCGCCGCCTGGTCCCGGCTCATCGCCCCCGAAACGATTTGACTGTTCAGCCGCGCCTCGGGTCCGACAAGGTGCGCCAGCAGCAGGCCCGCGATTAGACCGGACTTTCCGTTTTTGCGGGCAATGGACAGGTAGGCCCGGCGGGTGCCTGCCGGGTTGTCGTACACGTCCCGAATGAACCGCTTCTGGAACTCCGCCAGCCGCAGCGGCTTGCCGACATGCTCGCCGTCCGGGGTCAGGCAGTACCGCTCGACAAACTGGATGACAGCCTCGGCCCGCGTCACTTCACTACCCGCAAGGTCGGAATCAGCGGATCGTGGTCGGCTTCGGCTTCCCGCTCCAGCGCCAGCTCGTTCCCCTGGTCGCGTGCGCGTCCAGTCGTCGCCTCGGGGTGAACGTGCAACAGGCGCGAAAGGGTCACGATCCTGCGCCCCAGCTTGTCCACCAGCACATGTTTCGGGTTCAGCCGGTCGCCGATCACGTCGCCCTCGGCGTCGATCTCCCGCGCCAGCCGGTCCGCGTCGTACTGCGCCCGCGCGAGCATGGCGGCGGTCGCCAGGTCCGCGTCGTTCCACCGGTGGCGCGGCCGGTTGCGCACCAGCGCGTCCCAGAAGGGGCGCGCCTCAACCGGGATGGTGACGTGCCCCGGCGGCTCCAGCGGGCCTTCAGCGGCGTTCTGGGCCGCTCTCACGGCAGCCTCGGCGCTGTCGGATCGGATTTGGCGTTCAATCTTGGACATAGCGATAAAAGGAAGGTCCGGGCGGCGGTCGGGGCCGCTCAGTTGCCAGCGATTTTTCGATTCCAATGACTCGACGGGTCGCGCGGCCAGCCCGACTCATCGAATCCGTGCTGCTTGCTCATCGTCTTGCGTGAGTGGCAGCTATGGCAGCGCGGGACCAGGTTGGCCGGGTCGTTGTTGCTCGGGTCGCCGTCGTCGTGGTCTAGGTCGGTCGCGGGTTGCTTGCAATCGCGGCACAACGGATCGCGGGCCAATACCGCAGCCCGCAACCGTTGCCATCGGTAGCTCCCCAGCGGGATGGTGCGCCTGGGGTCTGCGTCCCTGCCGCTAGGCCGCGTCGGCCTGCGCTGCATCGTCGATGCCCTCAATGGCGGGCAGGTTCTCCAGCGTGCGGGCTTCGGACTTCAGCAGCCAGCCCGCACTGATACCGGCCTGGTAGAACTGCGCACGATTGGTGCTGTCGCCTCGCAACAGACCTTCCACGTTGTGTTCGATGAAGTACCGCTTGCGTGCGATGGGGCCAAGTAGTGCACGCTCGCAGGACTCTTCCCACATGGTCAGCCAGCGGCGCAGGGTATGCGTCACGAACCAGCGGTTCATCTCCACGCTGTTGCTGAAGTTGGCATGCCGCAGGTCGGCCACCAGCACGGGCGGGACGCGGAAGATGCGGCAGACTTCCTCGACGCTGAACTGTCGGGATTCAAGCCACTGTGCATCCTCGTTTGACATCGACAGCGGCTGGTATTTCAGGCCGTTCTCCAGAATGGCCGTCTTGCCGCTGTTGCCGGTGCCGCTGAACTGGCTTTCCCATGACGCGCGCAGTCGTGCGACGGACTCATCCGTCATGACGTTGTCTGTTTGCAGCACGCCCGACAGCCGCGCCCCGTTCGCCCAGGCCCGGTTGCCATGTTCCTGCGATGCCAGCACGCCCCCCAGCATCTCCCGTGCAACCTGGATGCGGGACTTGCCGACGATGCCGTTATCCGTCCTGTCCTTCAGGTGCAAGACCTCGTCGGCCAGCAGCGGGCGAACCTTCCCGGTCTGCGCGTCCGCCACGTCATAGCGAATGCGACCGCTCGGCAGTTGCAGCACCGTGACATTCTGCGGGTGGATCGGCTCCAGCGCGATCACGTTGCCCGCTGCGTCGGACTTGATCTCCGCGTACCCGTTGCCCCAAAGCAGAACGTGCGCGGTCAGCATCTCGCGGAACTCCAGCGCGGTCTGCCGCTCGTTCGGCTGATCGTGCAGCACCCGGTACAGCGGATGATCCGACGCACGCACGCGGTCGCCGTTCCCTTCCCGCCGATACAGAATCAGCGGCAGGGTGGCGACCGTCTCCGCGATGGACTGGACGCACGAAAAGACGGTCGAAATGGTCTCCGCATTTCCCGGCGACACGGGCAAGCCTGCCGACGTGCCGCTCGGGATCAGCGCCGCCCATGACGGGTCATTCTCCGCGCGGGTTTCCTTTTTGCTCCAAGGCCACTTCATCGCACAGTCTCCAGCCACGCACGGCGGGGGTCGATCCATCGCATGACGATGGGCCGACTGCGCAGCGCGACGGTTGTATCGGGATACGCGGGCCAAGCCGACACGATGCTGATTTCGTGCAGCTCGACTTCGTGCAACGTGCGCAGGTCGCCTTCCCAGCTATCCCGGACAGCGCGAAAGCCGAAGCTCACGCCGCCAAGGTCGCCACGGTTGGCAAGCTCGCGAAGGTCGCGCCCGATGGTGGTGTCGGGCAACTGGAGCCGAAACTCGAGACCGTGCACAGTCTCCTTCAGCTCCAGCGTGCCCGATTTGGTCCGGCCTAGCACCTTGGCCGGGTCGTGGTCGCACAAGGCCAGGATGTCCCGGTTCTCGCTCAGGGTGCGGGCGAACGCACCCCTCGCGATCACCTCCCGGAACTCGCCAATCCGGGTTTCGGACTCATAGGGAGCCGCCAGCCCGACGAGCTGGCGACCCTCGATGCTGGCCGGTGCGAAACGCCGCTCCAGGTCAGAGACTCGGGACATCGTCCACCCAAACGAAAGCCTCGGGATGCCGGATGGCAACGTCTACGGTCGCCATCGCGCGCACCATCACGCCGCCGCGTGCATACGCTGTGGATTCGTACGGGTTGACCAGGATGTCCAGCTCCGACCAGACACCCAGCAGGACCTGGCTCCAGTCGCCGAAGATCACGTTGTTGCCGTTGGACGTTGCACCGGCCTGATTCGTGGTGTGCACCGCATAGCCGCCCAGTTGGCCGTTCTCCAACAGGAAACCGGCGCCCGCATCGCCCGTGACCTTGAGCGTTTCGCGCAGCTTCGCCTTCGCAGCCGGGTTCATCAGCCAGCTATGCGAACCAAGCGCGTTCGCGGTCTCGACGGCTTCGATGATTTCCAACACCTGCGCCCACGTCGGGCCTGCCAGCGTGCCGTTCGCGGTGCCCAGCGTGGCCGTCACGCCGTCCGGCTCATTCGTGCCACCGCCATGAATCAGCGCCGCGTCGATGGCCTTGGCGATGTTGAAGGCCATGTCGTCGCGCAGCAGGCGCTCGATGCTCGGGTCGCTCTGCTGGATGAGCTGGCGCGACATTTCCGACAGGCAGCCCGCATGCTTCGGGGACAGGGTCACGTTGCCGAACGTCATGTCCGAAGCGTTCAGGGCGCTGTTTTCCGCGACCCAGCCGGTGACGGTGGACGTTCCATGCTTGGGGATCGTGACATCGCCGCGAAGGCCCGACAGCACGCGGACGCCAAGCCTACGCGCCAGCAGCGAATCGCGCAGCGGCCCGATGTACTGGTCGGCGCGATGATCCGTGCCGACAAGGTCAGCGGCGCTCGTGGTCGTGTTCACGCGCGTCTCCAGCAGCGACATGGGAACGTAAAAGCCCTGAGCCTTGCGCCCGTTGCGGCGCTCCATCTCGCGGTTGTATTCGGCTTCCGCACCGTCCAGCGCGCGGCCCTCCATGCCAGCCTGAAGGATGCGTTGCAGCGAAACGCGCGACTCCAGCTGCTCCAGGTCGTTGCCGCGCTCGCCAGCGACCACTGTGCCCGACATCCGCCGCTCGGCTTCCTCGAGGAACTGCTGGCGCGCTTCCTGCGATTCCAGCGCTTCAATCTCGGCCTTCAGGCCGTCGAACTTCGCCGCTTCCTCGGCGGTCAGGTTGCGGTTTTCGCCTTCAGCCTTGGCGAGAATCGCGCGGGCCTCGGCGGTCTTGTTGGCTTTCGCCTCACGAATGGACTTCAGGTTCATCAGGTTTCCTTTCGTTTGTGCACAAATGAAAAAGGCCCCTTTCGGGGCCGTCGGTTTCAGGATTCGGACGCTGCGGCACCGAAGCCTGTGTTCAACCGATAGGGGTCGAGCAATCGCTGCGCGGCCCTCCGTCGGTATGCGTTTATGGTCGGGTCGCCCACGTCGGCATGTACCGCCGCCAACAGGCAGCAGGCCATGACGATGTCAGGCTCCGGGCCGGAGGCTTCAGGATCGAAGCCGAGGTAGTGCCGAACCTCCGCGCTCGCGCTCTCCAGCGCCAGCGTGAAGGTGTCGTCCAGGTCGTTAGTCAGCTCGCGGACATAGTCCTTGAACTGCTCCAGCGTGGCGATGGTCATTGGGTTTCCTTTTTCTCTTCGGGCAGGTAGCGCGCCCACGCGTCGAGCAAGTCCTCGCGGCGGTAGCCCTTCGGCGTTGCATATCCCGTGCGGATCGTTCGCGGCTTGATGCCGTATTGCCTCAAGCGCCAGCTCAGCCCCCGCGCATCCAGCGGCTTGCCCTTCAGGTCATGCCAGGGCGAATCGTCCAATTCGTGCAGGCGGGCGAGAATGTCCGCCGTGGTCATTTGGTCGGCCTCGCCGAAGATCACGCGCAGGTCGTGGAGCAGCCGAACACCGAGACTGACCCCGCCGCCCTCCTTGGCCTCCGCGACAAGCTTCACAGCCGCCGCACGGGCTAACTCGGGCCACTCTTCACCGGCAGCGTCGGCCACGGCAATCAAGGGTTCCCAAACGTCAGCATCGCGGTCGCGGATGCTCTCGGGCAGGTCGGGATAGTCAATGTCACCCGCCACGGATCGCGCCCAGCGGGCGAGCCTTTCGCGGATGCGCTCGCCTTCCGGCCCGTTGATACGCTGCCGGTACGGCTCGACCTTTTCATCCGGGGATCGCCTGCGCATCCGTACGATCACCGAACGGGTCAGGATCGTGTCGGGCAGGGAGCCGATGCCGGCCAGCGCAACGGCGGCATATGTCGGGAACTCCTCCGCCACGATCTCCTTGCCCCTGGCGACGCACCGGCCAGCCGATGCGCCCCTGCGGTACCCGCTATTCAGCAGCGCGCGCAATTCCTCGTTGCCGGGTGCGCTGCTTCCCCAAATGGTGTCCACCTCGTCGAACAGGACAGTCGGCAGCGCGTCCTCGTTTGCAATGCGGCGGATCAGGTAGGCCGGAGTAGCACTCACAGCCAGCAGCGGGTTAGGCACCAGCGCCTCGGTCACTTCCAATGCGCGGGATTTGCCGCTGCCGGGTTCCGTGGAAAGGAACGCAATCCGGGGCGTGGTGTCCCATGCGTCCATCAAGTGCGCGTGAGCCACCCACAGCACATGGGCGACTTTCGCGTGGAGCGACGGGTAGGCAACAAACCGGCTCAGGTGGTCGTACACGTCCCGCAGGACTTCGGCACCGTCCGGGTATAGCGTGGCGATGGCCGCCTGCTCTAGCGCGCTCATCGGCCACCCCCAACCAGCACGGCGGCTGCCTTGTCGATACGTTCGCACGCCAGCGCAAGCCGCGCGTCGTCTTCCTCGCTCAGCGGCTGCCAGCGGGCCACCTGCGCCGCCGCCAGGCGGACAATCGTCGCCTCGGTCGCCAGCGTGGCGAGCGCAGCAGCCCATCCGGCTTGCTGGATCGCCTGGCGTTGCTGCCGCCGTTCCTCGGGACTGTCCGGCCAATGACGCGGCGGGAACAGGTCGGCCCAGGTCAGCCCGACCGCCCCGATAACGTCCTCGGCCTTGCAGCCAGCGAAGCAATGCACCAACACCTTGCCGCCAGACTCAGCGATGGACACCTTGCGGCTGCGACCGCCGCACGCGGGACAGCGTGCGCGCCAGCCGTTGCCGGACGGCTGGACGCCGTCCAACCTATCAAGTAGGATGCGCGCGTTCGCCTCGCCGTGAACGCTCTCAGCGCCTCGACCCTGCCAGGTCGGGGCGTTGCTCGTTTGGGCACCCATCACGCCACCTCCTGGAGCTTTCGTGCCACGAAGGCTTCCAGGTCCGCGACGGGGACAAGGGTCCGCGCGCCCACCTTGAAGGTCCGGATCTCTCCGGCGTTCACCAGCTCGTAAAACAGGGTTCGACCGATGCCCAGGCGCGTGCACGCCTCCGGCACGGGTACTGCCAGCTTGTCTTTCATATCAACCTCGCAGGACAACAGACACAAAAAAACCCGCACTCGGCGGGTCGGGTACTGGCCGGTCAGGGCCAGATAGCAAAAAGGCCCGCCGCGTCACTGGCAGGCCTTCGAATAGTTGCCGGGATGCGCTCCCGGCGGCGCCCGTGCGCCGACGCAATGAGCGAACGCCGGGTGGAACCGCACGGGATCAGCAGCCAGCTACGCGACCGGCTGCCGAATGGTTGCGCCCCTACAAACCGGGGGCGCTCGGTGCCCGTTAACGCAGGACGGCGGACGGAGGTTGCAGCGTTGTCGCAGCTTGCGCGCGTGTCTGTCGGCTGCGAGACCGACGGAAACTGTTGACGCTCCCCCGAAGGGTGCGGGTGACCTCCGTCAAGAAGTCATCGGGACTAGGCCCGGAAACGCAAAAGGCCCCGGAACAATCCGAGGCCTACCATTTCATTATACCACCGAGATCAGGCGTGGTTATTTTCGTCGCGCCGCGGAACAATCCGAGGCCACCAGTCCATTATACCACTGCTTCCCGGAGTCGTCACGAATAGGCCATCTTTGGCCTACTCTTTCATTATACCACGGCTTTCAGGCTTCCCCACGAATCGGCCATCTTTTCGTCACGCCTGACTCGCCAATATTCCGCCTTATCCAGACTAAGCCCGGAATTGGCTACTCGGGTTAGCGTTCAGGAATTTCTCCACCCTTCCTATCTGTATTGTGACGAAATCCGGGTGAATCCGGTTCCCGGCGCATCGCGGCATGGGATGCCCGCTGTTAGGACCATTCAACCATGCGTTTCCGCCAACTTCCCTAGCGTTCAGCGTTGCGCTCCAATTGATGCCCGGCTTCGCGGGCGTCCGGTTAGAGGCTGTGCGGGCAAAGCCGAAAGTTTCTTTGCCAAATACCATGCTGCCCCATAATTCCGGGAAAGGGATTTCAGCTATCCCCTGCCTGAAGGGGGCGCGCCCAATAGTTCCCCTTGCCATCCGTCCTGGCTCGCTCGTAAGGGCGCCGCACACCATCCGCCAGGGTGCCCTCCAGCGTTGCGCTCGTTGCCGCAACACGCCACACGATCCGCAACAAAAAAGCCCTTGCAAATCAATGACGTGGCGCTTGTTGCGGATGTTGCGGACTTTTCAAGGGGGGGGTAGGGGGGCTGGAACCCCTCCTAGCCCCGCCATCTCCACACACGCAACTAGACGAAGTCCAAATTCGCCAGCTTGTCGCGTGCGGCCCCCTCGACGAGGTGCCCGTATGTCTTAGAGATCATTTCCAGCGACGTCCCCGTCAGCCGTGCGACCGTGACCGGGTCCATGCCGCC
>NZ_CALFCW010000034.1:0-34482 GCF_937950555.1 uncultured Pigmentiphaga sp.
GCAGCAGGAACCCACCGAAGCGACTCAGGGGCGGCTCAATGCCGCTCCTGAGCGCCGTAGGAATCTCCGGCCTTCAGACCGGGGAGGATGTCAAATCGGTGCATGCCTGCAGGCGGCCATCGTCACGCATTCCGGCATCCGGTTCGGCGGCGGCTGCGACCGCACGGAAGACTTGCTGCGCGGCATACGCACTGAACAGGAACTGCAGAACCTGATCTCGTCCTATGTATCAACCGGGCGGCAGGTCCCGGGGTTCAATCCTGTTTCGTATCCCAAAGGCGATCCGCGCGCCCGCTATCTCATCGATCTCGCATCTTCCCTGCATCCCGGCCTGGGGGGAGCGGTGCTGCCCGGGCTGTCCACGCTTCCCCATGCCAGCGAAGGCTTGCATCCGCGCATCGACGTGGGCCTCGTCTGCCTGGTCATGGGGCTGGGCCTGCCGCGCGGCGCGGCTTCAGCGTTGTGGATGATAGGGCGAAGCGCCGGCTGGGCGGCACATGCCATCGAGCAACGGCTGGCAGGGTTCACCATGCGGCCGCGCGCCAAGTACATGAGCCCAGTGTAGGGGGGGGCATATTTCTTTTGATTATGAAAAAATGATGAATATATGGTTTGGTTGCATATGTGAATTTGTTACGGTTGCATCCTCGTTTCTCGAATTCACAAACCAGACCTAGGACGCCGTTTCATGTTCAAAAAGATCATCGTGCTTGCGGCAGCATCGGCCGCGCTACTCGTTGCCGCGACCGGGACGGCGCAAGCCCAGGACAAGCCTTTGCTGAACGCGTCTTATGACGTGGCGCGCGAGGTGTTCGCCGCGATCAACCCCAAGTTCCAAGCATATTGGAAGGAAAAAACCGGCCACGACGTCAAGATCGACCAGTCGTTCGCCGGCACGTCGCGCCAAGCCCAGGACATCATCCAGGGCAAGAAAGTGGACGTGGTCACGTTCAACCAGGTGACCGACGTGGACATCCTCGCCAAGCGGGGCCTGTTGCGCAAGGATTGGCAAAAAGCCTTCCCCAACAATAGCTCGCCCTACTACAGCACGATCGCCTTCCTGGTGCGCAAGGGCAACCCCAAGAACATCAAGGGTTGGGATGATCTCGTCCGCGACGACGTGAAGCTGGTGTTCCCCAATCCCAAGACCTCGGGCAATGCCCGGTACACCTACCTTGGCGCTTGGCTGTACGCCAATGAGAAATTCGGCGGCGATGAGGAAAAGACCAAGCAGTTCGTAGGCAAGCTGCTGCACAACGTCGTGAACTTTCCCACCGGCGGCCGCGGCGCGACGGTCGCATTCGCCCAGAACGGGCAGGGCGACGTGCTGCTGACCTTCGAGTCGGAGGTGATCAACATCGCCAAGGGCGAGGAGTTCAAGGCGGGCGGTTTCGAAATCGTGGTGCCGCCGGTTTCCGTGCTGGCCGAGTTCCCGGTGGCCGTCGTGGACAAGGTCGTGGACGAAAAAGGGACGCGCCAGCTCGCGACGGAATACCTCAACTATCAGTACACCCGCGAAATCCAGCTGCTGCTGACTACCTTCAACTACCGCGTCCATCATCCTGACGTCGCCAAGGTCGTGGCCGATCGCTATCCCAAGGTGCGGCTGATCGATCCGACCAAGGTGCTCGGTTCGTGGGACGACATCACCAAGGTCCACTTCAGCTCCAACGGCGTGCTCGACCAATTGCTGGCCAAGCGTTGATCGAGGGAGCGCCGGCCGCCGGGCCGGTGCCGTACAATGCCTCCGCAAGAGCGCGGCCTACCGAAGGGAGGCCGCGCTTATTCGCTTCCGCCACACGCTCCAGCCGCCTACGCCGTGAATTCGTCGCTCCGTTTCTTCCGTAGCCCGCCCGTCCTGCCCGGCTTCGTCCCGAGCTTCGGCTTTTCGGTCTTGTACCTGAGCCTGGTCATCCTGATTCCGCTCTCGGCGCTGTTGCTCTACGTGAGCGACATGACCTGGGAGCAGTATTGGCGGGCGATCACGGATCCCCGCGTGGTGCAGAGTTACAAGGTCACGGTATCCGGGGCGTTCTATTCGACCGTCATCGTGGCGGGAATCGGCTTCGTGCTCGCGTGGATCATTTCCCGCTACGAGTTTCCGGGCAGGCGGGTGATCGACGCACTGGTCGATTTGCCATTTGCGCTGCCCACCGCGGTGGCGGGGATCACGCTCTCGGCCTTGTTCGTGCCGGAGGGCTGGCTGGGACGGTGGTTCGCCCCCTTGGGCATCAAGATTTCCTACGCCTATCCGGGGCTGGTGGTCGCAATGATCTTCACCAGCCTTCCATTCATCGTGCGCTCGCTCCAGCCGGTGCTGGAGGATCTCGAACCGGAATACGAAGAGGCGGCCGCCACGCTGGGCGCGACGCGCTGGCAAACGTTTTGGCGCGTGCTGCTGCCCAGCCTGGTGCCAGCCTTGATCTCTGGCGCCTCGCAGGCCTTTATCCGCAGCCTGGGAGAATTCGGGGCGGTCATCATGATTGCCGGCAATATTCCGTTCCAGACGGAAATCACTTCGCTGATGATTTTCGTGCGCTTGCAGGAGTTTGACTATCCGGCGGCAGCCGCCATCGCGTCGGTGGTGTTGGTCGCCTCGTTGCTCCTGCTTTTCTTGCTGCAAGTCGTGCAAGGGCGGCTGCTGCGCCGTCGCTGATTCCCATGAAAAACAAACGGCCCACCCTGATCCACCAATGGCTGCTGATTGCGCTTGGCATCGTGCTTACGGTGTTGATGCTCGTCGTGCCGTTGGCGCTGATTTTCTCCCGGGCGCTGTCGGGCGGCTGGAGCCTGCTGGTGCAGAACCTGAACGAAGATTTCATGCAGCATGCGATCGGCCTGACGGTGCTCACCACCCTGGCGACGGTACCGATCAATCTCGTATTTGGGATTCTGCTGGCCTGGTGCGTCACGCATTACGACTTCGTCGGCAAGCGGGTGCTCGTGACCCTGGTCGATATTCCCTATGCCACGTCTCCCGTGGTCGCGGGCTTGTGCTATCTGGTCGTCTACGGGCTCGAAAGCGCGTTCGGCAGCTGGCTGTACGATCACGGCATCCAGCTGATGTTCGCGTGGCCGGGCATCATCATGGTGACCGTGTTCGTCACTTCTCCCTACGTGGCGCGCATCCTGATCCCCTTGATGCAGGCCCAGGGCGCGGATGAAGAGATCGCGGCGCTTTCCCTGGGCGCTTCGGGCTGGCAGATTTTCCGGCGCGTGACGCTGCCCAACATCAAGTGGGCGCTGCTCTATGGCGTCGTCATCACCAACGCGAGGGCGGTAGGGGAGTTCGGCGCGGTGTCGGTCGTATCAGGCACCATCATGAACCAGACCCTTACCCTGCCGCTGTTGGTAGAGCAGCTGAACAATGATTACAAGAGCGCCGCGGCCTTCACCGCTGCGGCCTTGCTCGCCTGCATGGCCATGCTGACGCTGGTCCTCAAGACGGTCATGGAGTGGCGCCAGAAGCGACGGGACGATACGCCCGCGCACTTCGTCCCCGAAACAATGACCTCTACGTCGACCAAGCCGTGAGGGACGCCGGCTCAGGCGGAGCGGCCCTGCCCCCGGAGCAGCACGAGCACCACGCCCGAGCCGCCGTCATTGGGGCGGGCCTCGACGAAAACGAGCACCTCTTCCTTCTGCACAAGCCATCGCCGTACTTTTTCTTTCAGGACGGGGGTACGGTTCTTTGAGCCCAACCCTTTGCCGTGGATGATGCGTACGCAGCGCATCTGCTGGCGAACGCATGCGCGCAGGAACTCTCCCAGTGCATCCCGAGCTTCGTCTACGCGGTGGCCGTGCAGGTCGAGCTGCGCCTGTACCGTCCACTGGCCGCGCCGGAGCTTGCGCACCACGTCCTGGCCCAGGCCATTGCGCCGGTAGGAGAGCGTGTCGTCCGTGTCGATGAGCCAGTCGGCGCCGTAGTCGTCCGAGATCGATTCCCGTAGCACTTCGGACTCGTCCTCCCAGCGCTTGTAGGGCAGGGGGCGCGGCGGTGGCGGTGTCGGGTCGATCCGGCCGTTGGGCTTGAGCGGCACGACCTCACCCACCAGTGTGCGGAACTCCGCCGCCGCCAGGCGGGCCGCCTGCTCGCGGCGCCGGGCTTCGCGTTCGGCGGCTTCTTCCGCCTCCCGCCGGGCCTTCAGTTCCCGTTGCAGCGTCTTGAGGTCCGACAGGCTTCCCACGACGCGTTTCGCACGAGTCCCTGGGAAGGATGCGGTCGCACCGGGACCGTTGCATCCTTGGCTAGTCTGGATTCGCTTGGTACGAGACACGATCGTCGCCTTCCTCCGAGGGGCGCCGGTGCGCAAACCGCGCCGGCCCGCCCGCACGGCGGGGCGCGCGAAACGCTCGTGGGGCTCCCTATGGGGGGTTAAACCATCCCGGGGGTCAAACCATTTCACCGTCCAGCCATCGCTGCGCGTCAAGGGCTGCCATGCAACCCGTGCCAGCGCTGGTGATGGCCTGGCGGTAGATTCGGTCCTGCACGTCGCCGGCGGCAAAGACGCCCGGCACCGAGGTCATCGTGGCCAATCCGTTCAAGCCGCTGCGAGTGACGATGTAGTCGTCTTTCATCTCCAGTTGGCCCTTGAAAATGCCGGTGTTGGGCTGGTGGCCGATGGCGATGAATATGCCGCTGACGGCGAGGTCTTCCGTTTCTCCCGTCTGGTTGTTCCGGATGCGCGCCCCCGTGACGCCGGAGTCGTCGCCCAGGACTTCCTGCAATTCATTGAAGAGCTTGAGGATGATCTTGCCTTCCTGCACTTTCTCGTTCAGCTTGTCCACCATGATGGGCTCGGCGCGGAATTTGTCGCGGCGGTGGATGAGCGTGACCGTCTTGCAGATGTTGGCCAGATACAGGGCTTCCTCGACGGCCGTGTTGCCGCCGCCCACCACGGCGACGTCCTGGTTCTTGTAGAAGAAGCCATCGCAGGTGGCGCAGCCCGAGACGCCGCGGCCCTTGTAAGCCTCTTCGGAGGGCAGGCCGAGGTACTTGGCCGACGCTCCCGTGGCGATGATGAGGGCGTCGCAGGTATAAGTGCCGGAGTCGCCTTCCAGCTTGAAGGGACGTTGGCCCAGGTGTGCCGTATGGATGTGGTCGAAGACGATCTCGGTGTTGAAGCGCTCCGCGTGCTGCTGGAAGCGCTGCATCAATTCCGGGCCCTGGACGCCGTTGACGTCGGCGGGCCAGTTATCCACCTCGGTGGTGGTCATGAGCTGCCCGCCTTGTTCCACCCCGGTGATAAGCATGGGCGAGAGATTGGCCCGAGCAGCATAGATGGCGGCTGTATAGCCGGCAGGCCCCGATCCGAGGATGAGGACTTTCGCGTGTTTCTCTTGGCTCATAGTATCGACATGGTCATGGCGCCGAGCGCCGATTCGCAACCGTCATCATAGGGGATCCCGGACTTTCTTGTTGCGGGCGCGAGAGCCGGGAAGGGGCTCTCTCTGGTCCGCCTGGGCTGGCGACAGGGTAGGTCCAGCGCAGGCCGCGGCCGGCACGCCGGACCCGGCGTTCGGGCGCGCATGGGTGCGCCGGGCCATTATATTTTTCGACTTGTTGCAATGTGCTTGAGTTTTTCTATCGTTACGATAGCGCAGTGCAGCAGGACGAGGTGCTCGCACACTTATAATCAGCCCATGGCTCGTACCGCTACCGCGGGGAATACCCGCAATTCGCAACCCGCTGGCAACCCCGGCGCCTTGCCTGGGCGCCTGTCGCGCCTGTTCAGAGAAGCGCGCTGGATTTTGTTCGCTGCGTTGGCCGCCTACCTAACCCTGGTGCTGGCCACCTACAGCCCGGCCGACCCGGGTTGGTCGCATGCCGTGCAGATCGACCGCGTTCACAACAGTGGGGGCCGTTTCGGCGCCTGGCTGGCCGACTTGATCCTGTTCCTGATCGGTGCGTCCGCCTGGTGGCTGGTCGTGCTGCTGCTGCAGCGGGTGTATGCCAGCTACCTGCGGCTGGCCAACCAATTCCTGCGCGGCGGCGTCGAGCCGGACGTGCCTCCCCGTGTCCGGTGGGAACAGGGACTCGGGTTCGGAGCCTTGATGATAGGCTCGGTGGGATTGGAAGCCCTGCGGCTGCGCTCTTTCGGCGATTACCTGCCGCACGGCAGCGGCGGCATGATAGGCGAAACCATCGCCAAGTACGCGGCTTCGACCTTCGGGTTCACCGGCGGCACGTTGCTGCTCCTCGTACTGTTCGCGATCGGCGCGAGCCTGTTCTTCGGGTTTTCGTGGCTGGTCGTCGCCGAGCGCGTCGGTTCCTGGCTCGAGTGGAGCGTCAGGCGCCTGAAGAATGCCTGGCAGGCCCGCGAAGACCGGCGGGCGGGCGAGGTTGCGGTGCAGGCCCGGGCCGAGGTCGTGGTGGCCAAGCAAGAGAAACTCGTGCACGAACAGCCGGTGCGCATCGAGCCGGCCGTCACGGTCGTGCCGAAGTCCGAGCGGGTGGAGAAGGAAAAACAGCAGGTGCTGTTCGCCGACCTCGGCGACAATCGCCTGCCTCCGCTGAGCCTGCTGGATCCGCCACCGGCCAGCCAGGAAACCGTCTCGACGGAGACCCTGGAGTTCACCTCCCGCTTGATCGAGAAGAAACTTGCGGATTTCGGCGTGCAGGTGTCCGTCGTCACCGCGCAGCCGGGTCCCGTGATCACCCGCTATGAAATCGAGCCGGCCGTCGGCGTCAAGGGCAGCCAGATCGTCAACTTGGCCAAAGACCTTGCCCGGGCGCTCAGCCTAGTCAGCATACGGGTGGTGGAAACCATACCCGGCAAGAATTTGATGGGGCTGGAGCTGCCCAATGCGCGGCGCCAGACCGTCAAATTGTCCGAAATCCTCGGCTCGCAGACCTATCACGGCAGCTCCTCGGTCCTGACCATGGCCCTGGGCAAGGACATTGCGGGCAAGCCGGTCGTGGCCGATCTGGCCAAGATGCCGCACCTGCTGGTGGCCGGTACCACGGGCTCGGGCAAGTCGGTCGGCATCAACGCGATGATCCTGTCGTTGCTGTACAAGGCCGATCCGAGCCAGGTGCGCCTCATCCTCATCGATCCCAAGATGCTCGAAATGAGCGTCTACGAGGGCATCCCCCACTTGCTCGCGCCCGTCGTGACCGACATGCGCCAGGCCGCCAATGCGCTCAACTGGTGCGTGGCGGAAATGGACAAGCGCTACCGGCTGATGAGCAAGCTCGGCGTGCGCAACCTGGCCGGCTACAACACCAAGGTGCAGGAGGCCATCAAGCGCGAAGAGCCTATCCCCAACCCCTTCTCGCTCACGCCCGAATCGCCCGAGCCGCTCCAGCCCCTGCCCATGATCGTGGTCATTATCGACGAGCTGGCCGACCTGATGATGGTGGTGGGCAAGAAGATCGAAGAGCTGATTGCGCGGCTGGCGCAGAAGGCCCGGGCCGCAGGCATCCACCTCATCCTCGCCACCCAGCGCCCCAGCGTGGACGTGATCACCGGCTTGATCAAGGCCAACATCCCGACCCGGATATCGTTCCAGGTGTCGTCCAAGGTGGATTCGCGCACCATTCTCGACCAGATGGGCGCCGAAACGCTGCTCGGACAAGGGGATATGCTCTACATGCCGCCCGGCTCGGGCCTGCCGACCCGGGTACACGGGGCTTTCGTGAGCGACGACGAAGTGCATCGCGTGGTCGAACAGTTGAAGACCCTGGGCGAGCCCAATTACGAGGAAGGCATTTTGGAAGGCATCGTCGAGGGCGAGACGGGCGACGGACTGACCAGCGTGACTGGAATGGCGGACGCCGAGTCCGACCCCTTGTACGACCAGGCGGTGGAAGTCGTGCTCAAACACCGTCGGGCGTCGATTTCCCTGGTACAGCGTCATTTGCGCATTGGTTACAACCGTGCCGCCCGCTTACTCGAGCAAATGGAGCGTGCGGGCATGGTGTCGGCGATGCAGTCCAACGGCAACCGCGAGATCCTCGTGCCCGCCAGCCAGGGCGAATAGCGGTCATGCCCGCCGCGCTGCGCTACGGAGAATCCTACATGACACCTTTTCCCCATACCGCCGTCCGGTTCGCGCGTTTCTTCGCGGGGGCGGGCTTGGCTGTACTGCTGGCCGCCCCGACACTCGCCTGCGCGGGGGCCATCGACCAGCTGCGGGCGTTCGCGGGCAACACCCAGGCCGCTCGCGGCCAGTTTTCCCAAGTCACGCGCGGGGCATCCGGTCAGGCCGCGCCCGTGCAGTCCGGCGTGTTTTCCTTCCAGCGCCCCGGGCGCTTCCGCTGGGAAGTCGCCAAGCCCTATGAACAGTTAATCGTCTCGGACGGCAAGCAGTTGTATCAATACGATCCGGACCTGAACCAGGTCACCGTGCGCCCGGTTGGCGAGGTCATCGGGTCATCGCCCGCGCAGATCCTGTTTGGCTCGGGCTCGCTCGAGCAATCCTTCGAGCTCGTCGAGCAGCCCGAGCGCGATGGACTGCAATGGTTGCGCGCCACCCCGAAAAGTCCGGACGCCGGCTTCTCGCGCATGGACATCGCCTTCCAGGGCGGCCTGCCCGTGCGGCTGGAACTGCATGACGCATTCGGCCAAACTACGGCCATCACCTTCAGCGGCATTGAGCGCAATCCTCCCTTGCCGCAAGACGCCTTCCGTTTCACGCCGCCGCCCGGCGCGGACGTAGTGCGCATGGACGGACAGCCAGCCGGCCAACGCTGATCGGAGCGGCGCATGTCCGATCTTTTTCCAGACGACGCTTCTTCCGCATCGGCCCCCGGCGCATCCGCGCCGTTGGCCGAGCGCTTGCGGCCGCGTTCCCTGGACGAGGTGGTCGGGCAGAGCCATCTTCTGGGGCCTGGCAAGCCGCTGCGCGTGGCTTTCCAGTCGGGGCGGCCGCATTCGATGATATTTTGGGGGCCGCCGGGCGTGGGCAAGACCACGCTCGCGCGCTTGATGGCCCATGCCTTCGATGCCCAGTTCATCGCCATATCCGCGGTCCTGGGCGGTGTCAAAGACATCCGCGATGCGGTCGTCGCGGCGCAGGCGGCCCAGCAGAAGGGGCGCCGCACCATCCTGTTCGTCGACGAGGTCCACCGCTTCAACAAGGCCCAGCAGGACGCTTTCCTGCCATACGTGGAGAGCGGGCTTTTCACCTTCATCGGTGCGACGACGGAGAATCCCTCGTTCGAGGTCAATTCGGCCCTGCTGTCGCGGGCGCGGGTCTACGTGCTGCAGTCGCTCAGTGCCGACGAGCTTAGGCTGCTGATCGCCAAAGCCATCGCCATGCTGGGCGACGTCGAGTTCGACGAAGCGTCGCAGCAGCAGCTGGCGGCGTGGGCCGACGGCGATGCGCGCCGCGCCATCAATGCCGTCGAAGTGGTGGCAGAGTCGGCGCGTGGGGCAGGACGCACCAAGGTCGACACGGAATGGCTGGAGACGGCGCTTTCGCAAAACCTGCGCCGCTTCGACAAAGGCGGCGACGCGTTCTACGACCAGATCAGCGCCTTGCACAAATCCGTGCGCGGTTCGGACCCCGATGCAGCGCTGTACTGGTTCTGCCGCATGCTCGACGGGGGCGCGGATCCCCGCTACCTCGCCCGCCGCATCATCCGCATGGCCGTCGAAGACGTGGGCTTGGCCGATCCGCGTGCGCTGGACATCGCCAGGGCAGGGGCCGAAGTCTATGAGCGCCTAGGGTCGCCTGAAGGCGAACTGGCGCTCGCGCAGGCCGTCGTCTACCTGGCATGCGCGGCGAAATCCAACGCGGTCTATACCGCCTACAACGCAGCGCGGCGTTTCGTGGCCGAGCACGGTACCGCGCCGGTTCCCATCCACCTGCGCAACGCGCCCACCAAACTGCTCAAGCAATTGGGCCACGGCAAGCAGTACCGCTATCCGCACGACGAGCCACATGCCTATGCGGCGGGCGTCGACTACTTCCCCGAGGGCGTGCGGGCCACGTTCTATCAACCGACCGACCGCGGGCTGGAAGCCAAGATCGCCCAGAAGCTCGCTTTCCTGCGCGAACTGGACAAGGAAGCGAAGAAGGGTTGACGCGTTCGGAAAGGGCTCCGGCACTGGGTCCCAGCCTGCGGCCTTGGCGTCCATGGGCTGAGCGTTTCCGGGGAGGCTAAAATGAAAGATTCATCGCCGGGGGCTGCGCCCCCAGGCGGCGTCATCCCCCTTATTTTCTCACCACGGCTTTTCCCATGCTCGATATCGCTCTGCTGCGCAAAGACATCCAGGCAGTGGCCGCCCGGCTCAAAGACCGGGGCTACACGCTAGACCTCGACGGTTTCAACTCGCTCGAGTCGCGGCGCAAGTCGGTGCAGACGGAGACGGAAAACCTGCAGGCACGGCGCAATATGCTCGCCAAGCAGATCGGCATGCTCAAGGCCAAGGGCGAGGACGCATCCGCCGTGCTGGCCGAATCGCAGGCCATTCCGGCCCGCCTGAAAGCGCTGGAGGAAGAGCTCGCGAACATCCAGCGCCACATGCAGGCGCTGCTGCTCGCCGTTCCCAACCTGCCACACGCCAGCGTCCCGAACGGCGCATCCAGCGACGACAACGTCGAAGTGCGTCGCTGGAGCCCCACCGGTGCCGATCCGGCGCCGTTGCCCTTCGAACCCAAGGATCACGTGGCGCTGGGCGAACCATTGGGCTTGGATTTCGAAACCGCGGTCAAATTGTCCGGCTCGCGTTTCACGCTCATGCGCGGCCCCATCGCACGGCTGCATCGCGCGCTTGCGCAGTTCATGCTGGACGTCCAGACGGGCGAGCACGGCTACACCGAATGCTATACGCCGTACATCGTTAATACGGCAACTTTGGTGGGCACCGGCCAACTGCCCAAATTCAAGGACGACATGTTCTGGGTCACGAAAGGCGGCGAGTCGGTCGACGAAAACGGCAATCCGGTACCTCGGGAAGAGCTTTATCTCATCTCGACGTCCGAGATCACGCTCACCAACACGGTCCGCGGCGAGATTCTCAGCGCCGATGCGCTACCCATCAAACTGACCGCCCATACGCCGTGCTTCCGCTCGGAGGCGGGTAGCGCCGGTCGCGATACGCGGGGCATGATTCGCCAGCACCAGTTCGACAAAGTCGAGATGGTGCAAATCGTTCATCCCGAGCGCTCTTACGAGGCGCTGGAAGAAATGGTTGGCCACGCGGAGAACGTCTTGCGCAAACTGGAACTTCCGTATCGCGTGGTGCTGCTGTGCACTGGCGACATGGGATTCGGCGCCGCCAAGACGTACGACCTCGAAGTCTGGCTCCCGGCCCAGGGCACGTATCGCGAGATTTCGTCAGTGTCCAATTGTGAAGCCTTCCAGGCTCGGCGCCTGCAGGCGCGCTTCCGCAACGCCCAGGGCAAACCGGAACTCGTGCATACGCTCAACGGTTCGGGCCTCGCAGTAGGGAGAGCCTTGGTGGCCGTGCTGGAAAACTATCAACAGGCCGACGGCAGCATCGTCGTGCCCCAGGCACTGCGGCCGTACATGGGCGGCTTGGAGCGACTCACTCCGTAACAATCGCGGCGCGCGGCCCGCTAACGCCTAGGCTAGGGTAGATGCATGTTCACCCCCGGGAGGAGCTAGCCATGCTGAAGTGGGCATTGATATTTTTCGTCATTTCGATCATTGCGGCGCTGTTCGGATTCACCGGCATCGCCGCGGGCGCGGCCGCCATCGCCAAGTTCCTGTTCTTCTTGTTCCTCATCCTTTTCGTGATCTTCCTGGTCTTGGGGCTGACGGTATACAAAAAGATCACGGATTAGCCTTGCGGAGACAAACCACCCTGTTTCGTGCTATAGTTTAGGGCTGTTGTCTGGTTCGCCACGACCCAGGCAAGCGCCCTAAGGTGCACGGAGAGGTGGCAGAGTGGTCGAATGTACCTGACTCGAAATCAGGCGTACGGTTTCCCCGTACCGTGGGTTCGAATCCCACCCTCTCCGCCAGTTTTACTAAAAAAATCAGGCAATTACGCCGCCCGGCCAGGCGGCGTTTTTGTTTCCACTGCCATTGATCTGGCCTGCCGTGGACGAGACGTGACCACGTTTGCGTGCGTGGCCAGGTAACTCTCTCGCGAGATGGGCATACTTCCGCACCATCTCTATCGTCTCCCACCCTCCGCTTCCTTCAGCCTCACCAGGGGGAGTTCCAGCATCCACGCGCCAGCTCGCCCGCGTGTGGCGCCGGCCGTGCACCCTGAAGTCCTCGCCCCCCGCCTGCCGTCGAGGATCGCTCAGCCCATCCGGCGCTGAGCAGGATGGGGTGTTCCCTCATGACAGGGCACCGACCATGAAATACGATCCCCGCCGGGGGTGGCGTATGGATCGTTTCATTATCGGCATGGCCTATGTCGTCGGGGGAGCGGCGCTGGTCGCCGTTTGGTCGGCTGTGTTCGGGTGGCATAGGGAAGCGGCAAACACCGCGGCTGCCTGGATTCAGGCCGTTGGCTCCATTGCTGCAATATATTGGGCCGGCAGAATAGCTCGTCAGCAAACTGAAGCGCGACGGAAGCAGGCCGCTGAAGAACGCGTGATGCAACTTCGCGCCGCAGGGGAAATGATTGATGTTTTCCATGGAGCTATTTGCAAGGCGGTCGACGCAATAGAGGGCGAGGAGTCGCTAGCTAATCGCATTCATGAAGCTCATCTCAGGGTGCGGCCCATGCGTGTTGCAGAAGAAACGATGATGCGCATTCCTTTTCATGAGCTTCCGTATGCAGTGATTGCCCGTCCGGCGTTGAATTTCCTTCATAGGTTGCAACAGTCGCTTCAGTTCTTAGAGGCGATTTCTCAACTGAACGAGGGCGACGAACGAGAAGGTCTTGTGCTCGGGGGCGCCCTCGATGGCATGAAAAAGGCACGCGACAAGGCGGGCGAGGATGTGCAGAAAATCCACGCGCAAGTAGCGACCTACCGAGGCGGTTCGAGGTAAACGTAGGGCGAGTGGCGCACACTCCATCGGTCGGCACGACCTGCGCGGCGCTTGTGGCCTGAATGAGCAGTCGTACCGTTCCGGTGATTGTGGCGGTGGCGAAACCCCAACAACCTAGGGGAAGGGGTCAGGTGGATGATGGTTACGGTTTAACTATCCTGGGCTCATACCCGGCCGGAAAGCAGCCTAGCTCTTTTGCTCTCGCGATGCCCACCCGTCCGCATTCACCCATGACATAGCGCTCATACAGGAGTTGCTGAGGAGGAGCGGTGGGGCCTAGGCTGATTCCGATCGGGGTGATGGTCGCGCGTTTGCACGTCCCTGGGTTTTTGGTCTCGAAGGCGACGTCTTTGCAGAGGCTGAGGGTTTTCTTTCGCGTTGCCCAATACTCGTCGTGCTCCCTCTGGGATTCCTTCAACAAGGCTTCCCGTTCCGCTCCTGCCTTTGCCCATAAATCGCGCAGCTGTTGGTCGGAGAATTTCTTGGCCTGGTGCTTGAGGATGACCTGCTGGTACTCCGGGTCGTAAACAGGCGCGGAGTCGGTGGAGGCTGCACTGGAGAGATTAGAACCTGCAAGCAACACCGCACAGATGGCGTCTCGGCATAGGCGCGCAGCGCCCCGCCTCGACGATTTTCGAACCATTGTGTTTTCCATGGATTTCTAAGGTATGGCGTTGAGGCCGGCCAAGGCTCACCCCCTCAGCACGACCTTCATCCGCTCATAATCCTTGTTGTACTGTCGGGCGAGGCGGGATTTTTGGGTTTCGGTCAGGATCTTCCCCGAGACTTGGAAAAACTTTCTTTCTTCCTCCTTCAGGTGATGATGAACCTCTTCGGACAATTTCTTGGCGGCGGCGAGCCACTCTCCGCCGGTTGCTTCCGCCTTGCCTAGTTTTTCGACGAGCTCATCGATTTCGTGGTGCTCGGCCAATGCATGGCGCGATGAGTTGAGCCCCATGTCATCCATCAAGATCGGAGCGTACAAATAGCGCTCTTCGGCAGCCGCATGGGCGGCGAGCTCGATCTTGAGTTCGGCGTAGATTTCCTGTCGCTTCCCGCCTTGCGGTGATGCACGGAGCAAGCGTCGGCAAAGCTTGCGTTGGATGTCATGGCTGACACGAAGGGCTTCGTAGATGTTGTCCGTGACCATCTTCGCTCCTGGGGTTGGCGGGAGTGCCATGGACAGGCTACTGGATCGCGGCACGGTTGGGCAAGCGCGAGGGAGGCTGTCTCCAGGCGGTCACATCGACGGCCGGACTCGCGCCATCAATTCCTGAACAGATCCACCACTACCGACCGCAGCCAGCGGCACCCGGCATCCCGGTGATAGCGGTCGTGCCAGTATTGGCGCACGAGGTAGGAGGGCAAAGCAATGGGCACTTCCAGGAACTTGATCGTGCCGTGCGCGGCGATGATCTGGGCAAGGTGGACGGGGGCGAGGGCGATGAAGTCGGTCTTGGCAATGATCTCTTCCAGGCCCAGGAAGGAAGGGACCCATAGCGCAATCTGGCGGGTGACGCCGGCTTCCTCAATGGCTTTGTCCAGCATCCAATGCGCGGTGCCGGATGTTATGACGGCCACGTGCTTTTCGTTGACGAATTGTTCGCGCGTGAGTTTGTTCCGGATGCGCGGATGTCCGCTGCGCATCAGGCAAACGTAATGCTCGCTGAACAGTTTCTGCTGGTGGAAGCCTGCCTGCATGTTGAGCGTAAAGCCCATGGCCAGCGACGCTTCGCCTGTTTCGAGTTTCCGCGGGGTGTCGTCGTCCAGGTCCCTGACTTCGATGCGAATGTTGGGGGCAACCTGGCTGAGGCGGTTGAGCAATTTCGGCAGCACCACCATTTGACCGGTATTGGTCATGCAGATCCTGAACGTCCGGTCGGACGTGGCCGGGTCGAACTCCGGCTCTTGGCCTGCAGTCCCGTTGAATAACGCGAGTGCTGCCTGGACGGCAGGAACCAGTGCGGCGGCGCGCGGCGTGGGTTGCATGCCGTTGGACGTGCGCACGAACAGCGGGTCGCGGAAGTGCTGGCGCAGCCTCCCCAGGCGGATGCTGACGGAGGGTTGGCTCAGGCCTAGTGCGACGGCGGTGGCGGATACGGCCCCGGTCTTCGCGAGTTCGTCCAGGAGCGCCAAGTCTTTTAGGTCTAGTTTGCTCATGGCCAATATTTGTATTTATTAATGGACTATATATGGCACTGATAATTGACGCAATATCATGCCAACCCTAAAGTGCCCGTACTTCACGCACTCTGGGAGACATCGATGCAATTGTGCCGTTTCAACGAAGGCCGACTGGGAATCGTCCAAGGCGGTCAGGTCAAGGACGTGACCGAAGCTTTGGACGTACTTCCGGCATATCGCTACCCGCTTCCGTGTTTTGACCCGCTGATTGCGAACTTGAAGGAGGTTGTGGCGAGGGCGACGGAGCTGTTGCCGGCCGCGAAGACGCTCGCGCTGGAGGAGGTCTCTTTGCTGGCGCCGGTCGCAAGCCCAGGGAAAATCATTGCGGCGCCGGTCAATTATCTGAAGCACCTGGCCGAAGCCCGGGAGGATGCGGAGATCCACCACCGCAACCAGGTGGGCGAAATCCAGCGGGTGGGCGTGTTCTTAAAGGCGACGAGCTCCCTGGTCGGCCAGTCTGAGGGGGTCGCGCTCAAGCACCTGAACCGCCGTAACGATCACGAGGCCGAAGTGGTCGTGGTGATCGGAAAGAAAGGGCGGGACATTCCGGCCGCTCGCGCGTACGAGTACGTCGCTGGCTATTGCGTCGGGCTCGACATGACCACGCGTGGGCCGGAGGAGCGCAGCTTCCGCAAGTCCATCGATACCTATTCCGTGCTGGGGCCGTGGCTGACGACTGCGGACGCGGTGTCTTCGCCCGGCGAGCTGGGGTTCCGCCTCACGGTGAACGGCGAGCTTCGCCAGCAGGCCAACACCCGCGACCTGGTGTTGGGCATACCGGAATTGATCGAGATGGCATCGTCGTTCTATACGTTGCATCCCGGAGACTTGATCTACACGGGTACGCCTGAGGGTGTCGGGCCGGTGCACCCGGGCGACGTCATCGACGTGTCGGTCGACGGCCTGGGCGGCATGCGGGTGCAGGTCCGTGCGGCATAAGTGGAGGGAGGAGACATGAGCAATAGCAGACAGCCGTTGTTGGTGGTGGGCGGCGGTATTGGCGGTTTGGCGTCGGCGTTGGCGCTCTCTCAGCGGGGCCGCGAGGTGCACGTATTCGAGCAGGCTGCCGAGTTCAAGGAAATCGGCGCAGGCATACAGCTGGGGCCGAACGCGTTTTACACCTTCGATGAGCTGGGTGTGACCGAAGCAGTCAATGAGCTTGCGGCCTTCCCCGACGACATCATCGCAATGGATGCCGTTTCCGGTGAGCGGGTGGTGCACCTGCCAGTGAGCGAGCTTTTCCCGCGGCGGTTCGGCAAGCCGTACGGACTGATTCACCGTGCGGACCTGCACCGCGTCCTGTTGGACGCCTGCCGGGAGACGGGCCGGGTCCACCTGCATGCCGCGACGCAAATCGTCGGCTTCGGGGACAACCGTGGGTCGGTGCGCGTGACGACGGCCAGCGGCGAGGCGTACGAGGGCGACGGCTTGATCGGCGCCGACGGGCTCTGGTCGACCGTCCGAGAATCCATCGTGGGAGACGGCAAGCCCCGGGTGTCCGGCCACATCGCCTACCGCGCCGTGCTCCGCACTGAGGACGTGCCTCTCGAGAACCGGCTGAACGCCATGGTCTTGTGGATGGGGCCCAAGTACCACTTGGTGCATTACCCGCTGCGCGGCGGCAAGCTGTTCAACTTGGTGGCGGTCTTCCATAGCGATCGTTATGAAGACGGGTGGGATACCTATGGCGATCCCGAAGAGCTGCACTTGAGGTTCCAGGGGGCGCATCCCCACGTCCTGAACATGCTCGCCAAGATCGAGTCGTGGCGCATGTGGGTGTTGTGCGACCGGGAGCCGGTCAACCATTGGAGTCAAGGACGCACCACTTTGTTGGGCGATGCCGCGCATCCCATGCTGCAGTACTTGGCCCAGGGCGCATGTATGGCGATGGAAGACGCCGTGTGCCTCGCCAAGCGGGTGGCAGCGCAGCCGGACGACTTGCCGCGGGCTTTCCTCGAATACCAGCAGGCGCGTTATTTGCGCACGACCCGCGTGCAGTTGACGGCCCGCCTGTATGGCCATGCTTATCACGCGGCCGGGGCAACGCGGGACCTGCGCAACGCATTCCTGAAGTCGCGAACGATTGAACAGACCGCCGACAGCATGGCGTGGATGTACGACCGGAAGGAAATCCCGCAATGAATGAAGCTTCCAATAGCCAGCGCCAGGCTTTCTACGAATTGATCGATGGCAGCAGTTGCACGCCGCTCTGGGAGGTCTTGCACGCGTTGGTGCCGAAGACGCCGGCCACGCCGTGCGTGCCGCATCTCTGGAGCTGGGACGCCATGTGGCCTTTCCTCCAGCGCTCGGGCGAACTGATTAGCGCCGAAGAAGCCGAGCGGCGCGTCTTGGTGCTGGAAAATCCGGGGCTGCGGGGGCAATCCCGGATCACGCACAGCCTGTACGCCGGGTTGCAACTGATCCTTCCCGGCGAAGTCGCTCCGCCGCACCGTCACTCCCAGTCGGCAATGCGGTTCATCATGCACGGGCATGGCGCCTATACCGCCGTGGACGGGCGGCGGATCTCGATGTCGGAAGGCGATTTCATCATTACGCCTTCCTGGTCTTTCCACGAGCATGGCAATCCGTCGGATTCGCCCGTCGTCTGGCTCGACGGCCTGGACGTTCCCATCGTCGAGCTGTTCGATGCGCAGTTTCGCGAAGATGGCGACGAGGCGCCGCGGTCCGACCCCAGCGCCGATGGGACGGTGAATCTGGCCGAGTTCGGCGTGTCCATGAAGCCGGTGGAGTACCGGCCGGCCACGAAAACGTCGCCCTTGTGGTGGTTTCCCTATGATCGAAGCCGGGAAGCCGTGGAAAAACTCTCCCGCACGCGCGCACCACATCCTTGCTGGGGACACAAGATGCAGTACGTCAATCCCGCTACCGGAGGATGGCCCATGCCCACCATGGGCACGTTCCTGCAGTACTTGCCGGCGGGTTTCGAGGGCCGGCCGTACCGGTCGACCGATGCGACGGTCTACGCCGTGCGCGAGGGGCGCGGGGTGTGCGAGATTGCGGGAAAGACCTTGAGATTCGGGCCCAAGGACATTTTCGTGTGTCCCTCCTGGATGCCGTATTCGTTGCGGGCCGAGAGCGAAGTCGTATTGTTCAGCTTTTCGGATCGTCCCGCGCAGCAAAGCCTGGACATCTGGCGGGAACAGCTGAGCTGACGTCAGGGGAGTTGAAACGGGCCGCGATGCGGCCCGTTTTCCTATGCGTCAGTCGAGACGGATGTTCGCCTTCTCGATCGACTGGCGGTACACGTCGAACTTGTTCTTGACCTCGCTCTTGATTTCGGCGGGTGTCCACGGGGTAGGCTCGAACGCGAAGGTCGCAAAGCGCGCCTGGATCGCTGGGTCGCCCAGCACCTTGTTGATGTCGGCATTGATCTTGTCAACGATGCTTTGCGGCGTGCCTTTGGGCGCGAGTATGGCGGCGAACGAGCTCACTTCGAGTCCTGCCGGGCCGCCGCTTTCGGAGACTGTGGGAACGTCAGGAAACTGTGAGATGCGCTTGGGCGCAGCCACCGCGAGATATCGTATCTTGCCTGCCTGGTAGGCACCCTGGCTCGATGCCAGGGTTGCGAAGCTCCAGGCTACGTCCCCGTTGCCGACCGATGCGAAGAGTTGGGGTGTTTCTTTATAAGGCACGTGCAACATCTTGACCTGGGTGGCCGATTCCAGGGCCACGCCGCCCAGGTGGCCCGGGCTGCCTATGCCCCACGATCCATAGGTCACCGAGCCCGGTTCCCGGCGCGCCGCGGCGATCAGGTCTGCGACGCTGCGCCACGGGCTGCCGGATGCGGTCGAGACCATGAAGAAGGTTCTGAAAAGGCCGGCGGTGTATTCGAATATCGCGTCGGGGTCGTAATTGCGCTGTTTGTAGAGCAAGGGCAGGGCGGCCAGCTGTTCGCTGTCGAGCTGCAGCAACGTATGGCCGTCAGGTGCAGCACGGCGAAAACCATCGATGGCGATGAAACCTGCCCCGCCGGGCCTGTTCTCGACGACGACGCGTTGGCCCCACATGCCGCCCAGCTTTTCGGCAACCAGGCGCAGCACGGTATCCGGTCCGCTGCCGACCGAGAATGAGCTGATCATGGTGACGGGGCGGTTGGGGTAGGCCTGCTGAGCCGCTACGGGCGCGGCCAGTAAAACGGCGGCGGCCGCCCAGAGGCGGCGATGGGTCAAGCTGGGGGAAGGGCGATGCATGGGGTCTCCGTCTACTCTAGTCGTATGTGGACGCGTTGCACGAATACGAATAAACGTTCGGGTCAAGGCTTGTCGGGGTCTCCTGATGTGGATTGCTAGGGGTGCCCCGCACGATAGGGAGTCGGTTCGAATAGCGCAATGCAATGGGGAAAATACTGTTTATTGAAAAAGCAAATGTGTTCGCGACACGCCCTGGCTTCGCTCCGTCTGCGCCCATCATCGGCCTCGGCAGCACGGCCTTTTCGGGCGGGGCGCCAGAGGTTGCCGAGACGGGGAGCGCCGGCAGGATCGGGTATTCTTTGCCGAAGGGCGCCCACCCATGCGCGTCCGGAACTACAAGAACTTCGGAACGAGAGGGGATCTGGCCGTGCGTCGCATAGGCAATTGGTATTTCGGTTGGACCATCGTGGCTGCAGCGACGGTGATGACTTTGTTGACGGTCGGCATGCGCATGAGCATCGGGCCCTTTTTCCTACCCATCATCGACGACCTCGGATTCAGCCGGAGCATGTTGGCGGGGATCGTGGCGGTGGGCATGCTCTGTTATGGCTTGGCCATGCCGCTCGCCGGCTATTTGGTCGGCACGCGCGGGACGCGTTTCGTATTGCTGCTCGGGATGGCAGTCGTGGTGTTGTCCACCCTCGCGACCGTTTGGGTGCGCGATCCTCTGGCGTTTTTCCTGGCTTTCGGGGTGGGGCAGTCGTTGGGGTTGGGGTTGACCAGCCCGGTCGCGCTCACGCCCATACTGACCCGCTGGTTCACGCGCCAGCGCGGCATGGCGCTATTTTTCCTTTCCACCGGGTCGATGGCTGGCATCGCCCTGATGACGCCGGTTTTCACTTCGCTGATCGCATGGTTGGGCTGGCGCGCGGCCCTAGTGGCGTACGCGGGGGCGTTTGCGTTGTTTACCTTGCCTGCTGCGTTGTTCGTATTCCGCGACAATGCACCCGCCCATGCCGACCTGCGCCCCGAAGACGTCGCGGCGCGCACGGCGGCGGCATCGCACGCCACCCAGGCGGCGCCCGCCCTGCGGGTCGCCGACGCGGTGCGTACGGCGCCGTTCTGGCAGGTGGCGATCGGATTGTTCGCTTGTGGCTTCAGCATGAATCTGCTTGGTTCGCACGGCGTGCCCATGCTGATGGATCATGGTTTCGACGCGATGACGAGCTCACTGGGCATAGGGCTCATCGGCGCAGTGGCCATGTTCAGTACTCTGGTGTTGGGGCGCTTGGCCGACGTGCTGCCGCGGCGGGATCTGCTCGCCACGATTTATCTCGTGCGGGGCTTGGGATTTTTTGCATTGGTGATGGTCGGCGCGCATTGGGAACTGTACGCAGCGTCGACCATCGGCGGGATCGTCTGGGCGGGCAGCATTGCGCTGTCGTCGGCCATCCTCGCCGACATATATGGCGTGCGCCTAGTCGGGGTGTTGTACGGGCTGACCTACCTGGGCCATCAAGTCGGCGGCATGATCAGTTCGTGGCTGGGTGGCTGGGGCTACGAAACCTTCGGGACGCACTGGATTTCGTTCGGTGCCGCAGGTGCGTTGCTCGTTGCGGCGGCGGCGATGTCGATGCGCTTGCCGCGGCGCGCTACCCCGATGGTTCGCAGCGCCCCGGCAGCGGGAGGGTGAGGCGGCCCGCCGCCGGTCGGCAAGCGTGTCGTCAATTGACCGAGACTTTAAATTCCTTGATCAGTTTTTCCCATTCGACGGCCTCGCGCTTCATCGATTCGCCGAACGCTTCGGAGCTTTCGAACGTGGGTTCCAACCCCTGGTCGCGCAGCCATTTGGTGACATCGGGTTCGCGCAGGATGGACTGGATGTCCGTCCGGATTTTGTCGATGACCGGCTTGGGTGTACCCGCGGGGGCGAGGACGCCGAACCAGCCTCCCGCGCGCAGGCGCGGAAAGCCCAGCTCCAGGAAGGTCGGCACGTCCGGCAATACGCGCGAGCGCTTGGGTGCCAGCACGGCGAGCGCCCGGACACGGCCCTCTCGGATGTGCGGAATGGCTGTTCCCACCGAGTTGAAGCTCGCCTCCACGTGCCCGCCGATCATGTCCGAGAGCGACAGCGCTTCTCCCTTGTAGGGAACCGGCAAGACGTCGATGCCTGCGCCTTGGCCGAGGATGAGGCTATAGAAATGGAAGCTGGAGCCCGTGCCGAAGTTGCCGATCCCCAGTGGCCGCCCTCGTTTTTTCACCCCCTCGATCATTTCTTGGAGCGTTTTGTACGGGGAGTCCGAGCGCACTACCAACGTCGTTTCTGTATCGACGAGCTGCACGACCGGTGCAAAGTCGGTGATGGGGTCGTACGGCGTTTCGGGGTAAAGCAGTTTCACCATCCCGTGCGACACGAAAGTCGAGAGCAGCGTGTAGCCGTCCGGTGCCGCGCGCGCCACGATTTCGGCGCCGATCCGGGTCGTCCCGCCCGGCCGGTTTTCGACGACGACGGGTTGTTTCCATTTCTTGTTCAGTTGCTCGGCCAGCAACCGGGTGATGCGGTCGGGACTGCTTCCGGGCGGGCCGGGCAGGATAATGCGCACGGGCTTTTCGGGCCAGGACTGGGCGATAGCGGCAGGGCTGACGGCCATGGCGAAGGCCCAGGCCAAGTGAAGCAGGCGCGGTTTCATCGGTAGTCTCCGTGTCGTTCTAAGTTTGTTGGAAGAAGTCGGCAAGGTGTTGGTTAAAGCGCGCCGGTGCTTCGAGCTTGAGGATATGGCCGCAGCCGTCCAGCGTTTTCAGTTCGGCTTCTTGCATGGCGTCGCAGAGCGGCCCGGCATGTTCGGAGACCGGAGCGACGGTGTCGTGCGTGCCGGCCAGGATTAAGGCGGGAGCGCTGACCGACGCCGCCAGGGCGATGCCGTCGCAGTCGAATAGCATGCGGGTGGCTTGGGCCAGGCCGTCAGGATGAACGGCTTCTCCTAATTGGGAGAAACGCTCGATCACCAGCGCGTCGGGATCTGGGCCGAGGAATCGCGCCGCACGCGTCTGGGGCGCAACGGCGCGTGCGGCCGGATCGAGCCGGGCGGCAATGCGCGCGGCTTTTTCGGCGGGCTCAAGATGGCTGTAGCCGCGAGTCGGCGCAGACAGTACGACGGACCGTACCCGCTGCGGATGGCTCGCCGCATACGCATTGGCGATCAGCGAGCCCCATGAGCTTCCTACTAGGTGCACTGGCGCAAGGCGGAGCGCGTCCAGCAAGGCATGAAGGGATTGCACGTAGTCGTCCACCCTGGGCGAGGCGGCCGCAGGCGGCGTGCTGCCGCCGAAGCCCGGCGCATTCCAGGCGACGACTTTCCAGCGGGCCGAGAGCCCGGCTAGCGGCGCACGGTAGCCAGCCGAACTCGAGCCTATGCCGTGCAGCAGGACGATGGCGTCGTCGCCCCGGCCCGCTTCCCGGTATTCGATGAGCTCGCCGGTAGGCAGGCGGATTTGCTGCAGCGGTGGCAGGGGCGCTTCGAGCAGGGCGCGGTCTTGTGAGCTGAGGGTGGGCATGGTGTCAGGCTTGCGTGGAGGTGGGTTCGGGTTCGGTCAGCGCAGGCAAAATGTGTTCGGCAAAGAGCTGGGTGGATCGTAGAGATTCTTCCCGGGTCAGGTCCCCGAAGGCCATGCGGCAGACGAAGTAATTGACACCCGTTTCCTCCGCGGCGGCGGCTATCCATCGCCGCACGGTCTCGGGGGACCCGGCAATGCCCAAGCCCGCACGTTGGGCATCGTCGAAATTGTCGGGGAAAGAGAGCGTTTGGGGCCGGGTACCGTGTTTGACCCACAAGTGCATGAGGTGTGCATACCAACGCTGATAGGCGCGCCGCGCAGTTTCGAGTGCTTCGCCATCGGTGTCGGCCACGACGATGTGACGGCTCACGCCCAGGTAAGGGATGGTTTCGGGTGGGTGGCCCAGTGCCTCCCAGTGCACCCGATATTGATCGGTGATCGCACGAACCTGCGCCGGCATCCCATTGCACACGATGTTGACGGCATTTTCCGCCGTCCATTGGGTGGCGCCCGGCGTGCCGGCGCCGTACCAGATGGGCGGGGTGGGGCGCTGCACGCACTGCATTTCCACCGGCACGTCCCGTAGGTCGAAATACTTGCCCTGGAAGTTCACCGTGGCCTGGGTGAGCCCTTGCATGATGATCTGGAATGACTCGTGATAAATACCCTGTGCGTGGGCCGGGTCGACGCCGTAGTAGCCAAGTTCATAGGGCGATATTCCCCGTCCGAAACCTACCTCCAGGCGGCCGCCGCTCATCTGGTCGAGCATGCAGATTTCTTCCATGACCCGCAGCGGGTGATGCATGCCCAGGGTATAGACCAGTGGCCCAAAGCGCAATCGGCGCGTACGCTGCGCGACTGCCGACAGGTACACGCTCGGCGACGGAGCGATGCCCAGAGGCGTGGAATGGTGTTCCGCCACGTGATAGGCGTAAAACCCGGCGCGGTCGTAGGCCTCGACCAGAGCGAGCCTATCTTCATATTGCTGGGCCAGCGTGACCGTGCTGCGGTCCATGTGATCGAACACTGCGAATTTCATGCATTTCCCTTGGTGATGGCCGCGCGCGGGGGCAGCGGTCGTGACGCAAGTCATTTACGCCGAAACCGCCCGCCAGCTAGATGTGGCCATGGGCGCGGACTTGCTTGTTGACGCAGGCGAGTAACTGCGGCGGCTCTGCGCTCACGCTGCACACTGCCGTGGCGGTCAACCCCCGGCGTTCTCTGTCATATGAGGTGCTGGCGATGGCGACGGCGGACGGGATGCGGCGCATGGCGGCCTTGAACGTGTTCGCGCTGGGCGTTTTCTGTGTCGGCCTCTTATCGGTTCTTGAATTCATGGCATCCAATCAGGCAGGCATTCTCACTCCGCCCGCCTCGGGCCCGCGCGGCATCCAGTCCATCGAGATCGGTTACCGGATCCTGGTGGCGATCCAGATGGGCCCCGGGGCGGTGGCGCTGAAGGACATCGCCGCCCGGGCCGGTGTGGCGCCTAGCGCAGCCCATAACTATCTCGTCAGCTTCGTGCGAACCGGGATGGTCAAGAGCGATGGCCGAGGCTTGTACAGGCTGGGACCCAGCCTGGCGGCGCTTGGCATGACGGCAGCGCGAGATGTCGACCATTTCGAGCTAGTCCGCGTGGCGGCCGTGGAGTTGGCCGAAGAAACCGGGCTGGGCGTGGCCGTGGTCATTTGGAGTAACGGGCCCGTCATCCTGATCAATCAAGCGGCGGTGAGGGGGCGCATTTTCGACCTGCGCAACGGGCCGGTAGAAATGTTGCACACGGCTGCCGGCCATGTCTTCGCGGCGTACCTGCCTGCATCGGCGGTATTGCCGGTCCTGGTCCGGGAGCTGGAAACCGACGGCCTAGCCGTGACGCAGGCCGAGGCCCAGGCCAGGCTGGAGCGCATACGCCGGGCGGTGATCGATAGAGGATATTCGGTGGTCGAGCTGCGTACTTTGCCTACCTATGTTGCGGTGAGCGTGCCGATATGGAACACGCACGGCGAGGTGGCGTACGGGTTGACCATTACGGCCCCGATGTCGATGCTGGACACGAGTCCAGGCAGCGCCCAGATCCGCGCGCTGCGGGAGAAGGGACGCGAATTGTCGAGGTTGCTCGGGGCGCCTGCGGAGCGTTGGGCCGGCTAGCGGCAAAGCGCGCGAGCGCCGCCGCCCCTTTCCGGCCCGGTTGCGGGACGTATCGGCCGCGGCGACGAAACTCGCACGATAGTCTTACAGGTTGTGGGGATACTCGAGCGGGCCGTCGACGCGATGGGCGGTGCGGTATTCCTCGAGTTCGCGTAGTACTTGCGCGCGGCTGACGGGCGCCCCCGAGGACTGGATGACCCGCTCGGGGTAGCCGTCGTCGGCGTAGACGATTCCGCCATTGGCCCGGGCTTGCTCCAGTTCGGCACGGACTTGATCGCGCGTCAGTTCGTACGTCGTGGAGATGGGCGGGGGCGGAAAGTCGTTCCCGATCTCGTTCTGGTCCGCATGCGCGACGGCACCCAGCAGGAAAGACGAAATCAACGCGGTGTAGGCAATGGTCTTCATGGCATTCTCTCCAAAGTGTTTGAAACGGGGCGATTGGGGGTCAACCGCCGTGCTTTGAAGATAGGTGCGCAAGAATCCCTTTAAATACTCCAAAACTTGAAATGACTTTCTTGTTTTGGTGAACAATCGATATTTGCCTGGGCGTTACAAGGTGAGGGCTTCGGGGGATCGCTCGTCCTCCGCGAGCGCGCTGCAGGTTTTTTCCGGTGTGCTTTCCGCCGCGATCCGGTTCTTTCCCTGCCGTTTGGCTTCGTAAAGCTTCCTGTCGGCGCGGGCGAACAGGTCGTAGAGCGGTTCCTTCATGCGGGACTGGGCGATGCCGAAGCTCGCCGTCAGGGTGAACGTGCCGCGGGGAGTCATCACCCGCGTCTGCGCAAGAAGCATGCGCATCCGGTCGGCAGCCTGGGCGGCGCTGGTGCTGGAGGCGCCCGACATCAAGACCGCGAACTCGTCTCCCCCGAGGCGCCAGGCCAGGTCGCCGTGACGGACGCACTGGCGAATGATGCGTCCCACCTCGGCCAGCGCGGCGTCGCCGGCCATGTGCCCGTATGAGTCGTTGATCTGCTTGAAATGATCCAGGTCGAGCAGGATGAGCGCCGAGGGCCGGGCCGCATCGCGCTGTACGTCGCTATAGCCGGACTCCTCGAAGTTGCGGCGGTTCAGCAACAGCGTCTGGGGGTCGGTGATCCGTTCACGCTTGAGCGAGGTCACCACGTCAGCCCATGCCGCGGCCAGCTGCGTGCCGCCGAGCAAGACCAGCATGCCCAGTGATGCCAACATCGTGTCGGGGGATTGGGCGAGGCCGGCGCCGGGGAATACGCCTCCCGCCGTCCGCGCGGTCAGGGCGGTCCCGAGCAGGTGTCCCGCGATAAGGACCAAAAGGCCCCAATGGGCGATACGGTCTTCCAGGCCGGCAGGGCGCGTCGCGCTCAACCGCATCCAGGCCAGGAGCAACAGCGAACCGGTGCCCATGCCCAGCGTGTAGGCAAGGGCCGCGGCGTCTCGTTCGACGAGGTCGAAATAGGCCAGGAGCGCAAACAAGCCGATGCCGAGCGCGGTCAGCGGCGCGGCGTCGGTTTGCGCCTCGCCGCGCGCCAACATGCCCCGGGTGAGCGCGAGCACGCTTGCCACGTAGAGGGTGGCCGCGGCGAGGCGCAGCGGAAAAACAGGCGCCTGGGGTGCTGCCAGCAATGCCGCGCCGGCATACAGGCCGAACGCCAGGGCGTACAGTAGGAGGTAGCGGCGCGAGCGCGCGTGATTCCAGATGCAAAGCGCAAAGCCGGCGAACAGCAACGCGGCCGCCGCATGACCGAATACTATGAGTTGATCGACGGTGAACGGAGCGGGTAATTTCATCTTCGCACTCCTGAGCCCTGGTGCGAGGGGCTCTTCTGGGACCATGGCGTCATCATAGGTACGCCGGCCATGTCGGCAAATGCCTGACGGATAGTTGTTCACATTTGGTGCCCCCGCATCGGGAACGGCGGCTCCCGCGGGGCGGCCACTCGTGGACGGCGCGGCGGCGCGTTAAAGTCTCGTCTGTGATTAATCGCGAGGATGGGGTCGCCGTCCTCGAGCGCTAGAGGGATATCGTGTTTACCGGAATCGTCCAGGGCACCGCCAAGATCATCGCCATTGAAGACCGTGAGGGCTTGCGCACGTTCACGCTCGAATTTCCCCCGGGGTTCTGCGAGGACCTGGCCATTGGCGCCAGCGTGTCGGTGGATGGTGTGTGCCTGACGGTAACCGGCATTGCCAGCCCCACCGTCGCTTCGTTCGACGTCATCCTCCAGAGCCTGAACGTCACCACCTTGTCGGAATATGGCGTGGGCGCGCGGGTCAACGTGGAGCGGGCGGCCAAGGATGGCGCCGAGATCGGAGGGCACCCGCTGTCCGGTCACATCGATTTTTCCACTTCCATCCTGGAGAGCCGCTCCTCCGACACCAACCGTGTCCTGCGCATCGCGATTCCCGAGCCTTTCCGCAAGTACGTTTTTGCCAAGGGGTACATCGCCATCAATGGCGCCAGCCTGACGGTTTCCGAGGTCAATCGGGCCGAGGGCTGGTTCGAGGTCTGGCTGATTCCCGAAACGCGTCGCGTCACCACCTTTGAAGAGAAGACGGTCGGGGACCGGCTGAACGTCGAAATCGAGCGCAGCACGCAGGTCGTGGTGGACACGGTACGCGAAACGGTCCAGGAAAGCCTCGGGCGTCTCGTGCCGGTGCTCGAGGCACTGTTGAAAGAGAAGGGGATGACGCTGGAGGATTTCCTGCCAGCGCCCAAGGCTTCGGATTGAGCCGCCTGCCGTCCCGCCATGCGAGCGGGGCGGAACCGGGAGCGCGGGCTTGGCATGGGCGCATGCTGCGGTTATTATTTACCGAACGATCGGTAAATAAATAGCGCGGGCCCAGCCATGATGACGACGGCATCCTCTCCCAAAAAGCGCCGCCCCGGACGCCCGCCGGTGGTGGCCGACGCGCGCGAGCGCATCTTGCTCGAGGCTTCCAAGCTCTTCGCGCAAAGCGGGTATGAGAACAGCTCCATTCATGAGCTCGCTGCCGCCATCGGGATGACCAAACCGGCCATCTACCACTATTTCGCAACCAAGCAGGACATCTACGACGCCATCATCCTGCGTACGCTGGAGGGCTTGATCGCAGAAGTCTTTCCCGCGGTACAGGCGGAAACCTCCGCCGTGGACAAACTGCGGGTATTCATGACTGTTCACGCCGCGTATCTCGAGCGCAATTATTGGAGCTTCGTCGCCATGCTGGTGGGGTTCAGCGGCATGAGCCCGCATTATCGCGAGGATGCGGCGCGGTTGCGCGATGAGTACGAGCGTTTCTTGCGCCGCATCCTCGAGCAGGGCGTGAAGGAGGGCGTGTTCCGCGCCGGCCAGGTGGCCGTTTCGGGGCGCGCCGTCTTGTCACTGCTGAACTGGATGTCGCGCTGGTTCAAACCCGGCCATGGCAGTAAGGCCGAACACATCGCGCTCGAGTATTTCGAGCTTTTGTACGCCGGCCTGTGCGTGCGACCGGCTTCTTGAAGGGGATCATCATGTCATTAGACGCGGACACTTTGCGCATGCTGGTCGAGGCCACGCGCACCTTCGTCACGGAACGCCTAATGCCGCTCGAGGCCGAGGTGGCGGAAAGCGGTTCGATTCCGCCGCAAGTGCGGGAGGAAATGCAGGCGCTCGGCTTGTTCGGCTTGTCCATTGCGCCGGAGTATGGGGGGCTCGGCCTCAACATGGAGGAAGAGGCCCTGATCGCGATGGAGCTGGGGCGGACGTCGCCGGCGTTCCGGTCGCTGGCCGGCACCAACATCGGGATCGGCTCACAGGCGATCGTGCTGGCGGGTACGGATGAGCAGCGCAAGAAATACTTGCCCAAATTGGCGAGCGGGGAATTGATCGGGTCGTTCGCGCTCACCGAGCCGGAGGCGGGATCCGATGCGCTCTCCTTGCGCACGACGGCCCGGCGTGACGGCGACCATTACGTGCTCAACGGCACGAAGCGGTTCATCACCAATGCTCCGATAGCAGGGCTCTACACGGTGATGGCGCGTACCGCGGAAGGGCGCCGGGCCGATGCGATTTCCTGCTTCCTGGTGGAAGCCGGGACGCCGGGTATTACGCTTGGCAAGCCCGATCGCAAGATGGGACAGGCGGGCTCTCTGACCTGCGACATCATTTTTGAGGATTGCCGTGTGCCGGCCAGCGCCTTGCTCGGCGGTGAGGAGGGCAACGGTTTTCGGACCGCCATGCGCGTGCTGGACAAGGGCCGGCTGCACATTGCTGCCGTGTGCGTGGGCATGGCCGAGCGCCTCATCGCCGAATCCGTCCGTTATGCTACGGAACGCAAGCAGTTTGGAAAAGCCATTGCCGACTTCCAGCTTATCCAGGCCATGATCGCCGACAGCCAGACCGAGGCGTATGCTGCGCGCACGATGGTGCTCGACGCGGCGCGCAAGCGGGACCGCGGCGAGCCGACTACGCTGGAAGCCTCGTGTTGCAAGCTGTTTGCCACGGAGATGGTGGGGCGGGTGGCAGATCGCGCCGTGCAAATCCACGGTGGGTCGGGTTACATCGCGGAATACGCAGTCGAGCGGTTTTACCGAGACGTGCGCCTGTTCCGGCTGTACGAAGGCACTTCGCAGATCCAGCAGCTCGTCATCGCCCGGGAGACGATCAAGGCATATGCGGCCTGAAGGCCGGAAGGAGAAAATATCGATGAAGCAGATCCAGCACGTGGGCATCGTCGGCGCCGGCGCCATGGGGCGCGGCATTGCGCAGATCGCCGCCCAGGCGGGCCTCAGGGTGTCCATGTACGACGCTGCGCCGACCGCGCTTGCCTCCGCGCGCGAGTTCTTGCAGCAGACCTGGGAAAAGCTGGTCCAGCGTGGCAAGCTGGATGCCGCCCAGGCCGCGGCCGCCCTCGAGGCGATCGAGCCGTGCGAGGATCTTTCAGCGTTGCGGGAGTGCGACTTGGTGATCGAGGCCATCGTCGAGCGGCTCGATGCCAAGCAGAACCTCTTCCGGCAGCTCGAGGACATCGTCAGCAGCGAATGCATCCTGGCGTCGAACACGTCGTCGTTGTCCATTACTGCGATCGCTTCCGCCTGCGCGCGTCCTTCCCGCGTCGCGGGCTACCACTTCTTCAATCCCGTGCCGCTGATGAAAGTCGTGGAGGTCGTGGACGGCTTGCGCAGCGACCCGGCCGTCGGCGATGCCCTGGCGGAACTGGCACGTCGCATGGGGCACACGCCCGTGCGCGCGAAAGACATGCCCGGCTTCATCGTCAACCATGCGGGGCGAGGGTTGAATACCGAAGGGCTGCGCGTGCTGCAGGAAGGCGTGGCGACCTGCGCGCAGGTCGATGCCATCATGACCGAACAGGCCGGCTTCAAGATGGGGCCCTTCGAGTTGATGGACCTGACCGGCCTGGACGTCTCGCACCCCGTCATGGAGTCGATCTACACCCAGTTTTTCGACGAGCCGCGGTTCCGTCCTTCGCCCGTGACGACGGTGCGCTTGGCCGGAGGCTTGCTCGGGCGCAAGACCGGGCAGGGGTTTTATACCTATGTCGACGGCAAGAAACAGGTGCAGCCCGAAACGCCTCGACCATCCGTCACGCCCCTACCCGAAGTTTGGGTGTCGCCGGTGAGGCCAGATGCGCGGGCGGCGGTGGTCGAGCTGTTGCTGGGGATGGAGGCCCGGGTCCAGGATGGGCCGCACCCGGGGGATGATGCACTGATCGTGGTGACGCCGTACGGGGAGGACGCCACCACCGCGGCATGCGACCAGGGGCTGGATGCGCGCCGGACGGTCGCCGTGGACACCTTGCACGGGCTGCCGGTGGGGCGCAGGCGTACGCTGATGGCGACTCCCCTGACGGAGTCGAGGTGGCTCGATGCGGCTGCCGCCCAATTTTCCGCCGACGGTGCGCCGGTCACGGTGATCCAGGATTCCCCCGGGTTCGTGGCGCAGCGCATCGTTGCCACGATCGTCAACATTGCCTGCGAGATCGCGCAGCAGCGCATCGCAACTCCGGCGGACATCGACCAGGCAGTCAGGCTAGGCTTGGGCTATCCCCAGGGGCCGCTGGCCATGGGGGATGCCCTGGGTGCCGCCCGCATCGTCGAGATCCTGCGCAACCTGGTCCGGGTGACCGGCGACATGCGTTATCGGCCCAGCCTGTGGCTGCAACGCAGGGCCCAGCTGGGGATGTCTTTGCTGGCGGGCTAGCGGATCGGCGTCGCCCGCTGGTTTTCATGAGCGATCTTCTATCTTCTACAATGCGGCGCTGGTTTTGATGGAGGATGCTATGGGACTTTTCATGGACCCGCGGCGGCGGCCGGATGATACGCGCGGCAGCTATAACCGCCGCCGTGCCCCGTGGCTGGTGCTCGTCGCCATTGGCTGCACGGCCTATATGCTGTCCCGGGGTTATCCGAGTTCCACGGGCTGGATGGCCATGATGGTGCTCTGGCTGGCAGCCATTTTGTCGGTCACGTCGGCGGATTGGAGCGATTTACGCAAGAAATGACCCTTGCACGCCGCCGGCGCGTGCCGGCCCCCAAGCCTTAGTCGCGGCGCTGGGGGCGCAAGGGAGCAGCGGCGGAGGGCGGCTTTTTATCCTTTGTGGTGACACGGCTCGGCGTGCCGTGGGCGGAGGTCGGAAGGTTGCGCTGGTTGGCGGGTGGCAGCAAGGTCGTTCCTGCGGTGGCCCGTGCGGCAGGTGTTTTCGAAGCGGTCGTCATGACGGTCTCCCCAATCCGTAGGGTCCGGCGGCAACCGCCAAGCGCCGCAAGTATCATGCCGCCGGCCCTGGCGGGGCGGCCCGGGTCGCGCCCGGCGTCTATATTGGCGGCCCCAGATAGGTATCATTGAGCCTACCCATCCGCTTGGTCATTTTTCCACTCTTTCTCGCTTTTCCTATCCTTGACTGCCGCTGTTCAACATCCCCTGACCGCCGAGTTGGTCGCCGTGCTCGTGGCTGCAACCGACTCCGAGCCGCTGGTCTTGACGACGCACGATGGGAGCATGCTGCCGTCCGGGCCTTTTGAGTCGGGCCACCGTTCGCTGCAAGCCGGGCTGCGGGCTTGGGTCGAAGAGCAGACACATCATCCGCTGGGGTACGTCGAGCAGCTTTATACCTTTGCCGATCGCGACCGTACCGAGCAGAAGACTGAGCAGCGGGTCATCTCCATCAGTTACCTGGCTTTGACCCGGCAAGGACCTGTTTCCGGTGCGGACGCGGCATGGCATGGCTGGTATCGCTATTTCCCGTGGGAAGACCGGCGTTCGCCGTCTGCGGAGTTGGATGCTTTGATCGCGGGTGCATTGTGCGAGTGGGTGTCCTCGGCATCGGAACCGGCCCTGAAACGCGCACGCCAACAGCGTGTCGACCTGTGCTTTGGACTCGGATCCCGCTCGTGGAACGAAGAGCTCGTCCTGCAGCGCTATGAGCTGCTATTCGAAGCTGGCCTCGTCGAGGAGGCCGCCCGCAGGACGGGACGGCCGGGGCTTTCCCCGCTCGGTCAGCCCATGCGTCACGATCACCGGCGCATTCTCGCCACTGGCATCGCGCGCCTGCGCGCCAAGATTAAATACCGGCCCGTCGTGTTCGAATTGATGCCCCCAGCCTTCACCCTGCTGCAGCTGCAACAAGTGGTGGAGGCGTTGTCGGGGCGCTACCTGCACAAACAGAACTTCCGCCGCTTCATCGAACAGCAGCAGTTGGTCGAGGAGACCGGTGCCTTGTCGACCGAAACGCCGGGTCGTCCGGCCAAATTGTTCCGCTTCCGCGGAGACGTACTGCTGGAGCGCGCCCTGAGTGGTACCAAGCTTCCACTCGCGCGGAGCAATTGAGACGTTCTTCTTCCTTGGGCGCGGCTATCCCTATTGACAGTCTTTATGCTCATATCTAGCATAAAGGACGAGGCTAAAGCCGCCATTTTTTTCCACGGAAAATACTCAAAATGAGCATAAATATTATGGGCGCCTCCGGCAGGGGCGAGACCGAGCAGTGGGATGTCGCCCCGCTTCCGCAAGTCATGATTGAGCCGCTGGTTCGAACTGCCTTGTTGGAAGACCTGGGGCGCGCGGGAGATCTGACGACGAACGCCATCGTGCCGGCCAACCATCGCGGCAGGACGGCGCTGGTGGCGCGCCAACCGGGCGTGGTGGCCGGCATGGATGTGGCGCGCTTGGCGTTCCAGTTGGTCGACCCGGAAATCCGGGTCGACATACGCAAGCCCGACGGCAGCCGTATCCGGCCGGGCGACGTGATCGCCATGGTGGAGGGCAACTCCCGCGCCATGCTGATGGCAGAACGCACCGCGCTCAATTTCCTTTGTCATATGAGCGGCATCGCCTCGTCTACCGCGGCAGTGGTGGACGCCATCGGCGATGCGCGCGCGCGGGTGGTGTGCACGCGCAAGACCATGCCGGGCCTGCGCATCGTGCAGAAGTACGCCGTGCGTGTGGGCGGCGGCTCCAATCACCGGTTCGGCCTGGACGATGCGGTGTTGATCAAAGATAACCACGTGGCGATTGCGGGCGGCGTGGCGCAGGCGGTGCGGCGCGCCCGTGCAGGCGTGGGCCATTTGGTGAAAATAGAACTGGAAGTCGACACGCTGGAGCAGTTGGACGAAGCGCTCGAGCTGAAAGTCGACGCCATTCTGCTCGATAACATGAGCGTGGAGGCCATGGCCGAAGCCGTTCGCCGAGTGGATGGCCGGGCGGTGACGGAGGCGTCCGGCCGCATTACGCCGCAGACGGCGCCGGCGGTGGCCAAGACGGGCGTGGACCTGATCTCGATAGGGTGGCTGACCCACAGCGTGGGCGTGCTGGACATCGGCCTGGATCACGCACCTTCTTGATGCAGGCGCGGGCCCGAACGGCTCACGCGGTTACCCGCCGGAGCCGTTCCTTGGCATTGTCGGGCCCGGTTTGCACCCACCGGAAAAACCGTGCTATAGTTTCGTTCTCGACGCGAACGACGCAACGCAAGAGCGAAGCGGCGGTTGCGGCGAGTGAGATGACGGCCTTGTGCCAGCAGTTACGCCAGAAGGCGGGTGCGGTGGGGTAGTCATCGAGAGAGGAAGTTTGCGGTGCCGGATGGGCACGGCGGCTTGATCGAATCGGGAGGTGAGCGTAGCGAACTGAGCGATTTGACAGACGAAAAAAACTTCTTCATAATCTCGCTTCTTCGCTGATGACGCAGCGCTAAACGAAAGGCGCAGCGCCGGCGGGGGGGAAGAGAAGTAGGCAGTACCGTTCTTTAACAAGTTAACAGCCGATAAGTGTGGGCGCTTGGTTTGGGCGCGAGACGGCTGAGTTGGGTAAAACTGACTTGGCTGGTCGACGCAAAATGAATCAAGTGCTCGCAAAGGAAATCAGTAGGTAAATCCAATTTACCGGTGATTTCTTTGAGTACGCAAGCGATCGTGCCGCGGGGTGTAAACCTCGTAGTACGAAGAAACTAGAGATTGAACTGAAGAGTTTGATCCTGGCTCAGATTGAACGCTAGCGGCATGCCTTACACATGCAAGTCGAACGGCAGCGCGGGCTTCGGCCTGGCGGCGAGTGGCGAACGGGTGAGTAATGCATC
>NZ_CALFCW010000035.1:0-12143 GCF_937950555.1 uncultured Pigmentiphaga sp.
TCCGGTCGTCATGACAGGCAGGAGGTTGGCCGGTAGGTAAAGCGCCATGGCTGCCAGGAGAAAAGCCCAAGTCCGCCGCAGGCTGTGGGGCTTGCGCCAATGCAGGAGTGCGCCGCAGCGCGTACAACGCAACCCTGCTTGCGAGCGGCGAAAAATGGCAGTGCAATGAGGGCATTCGATCACGCCTACCTGCGCCGCCGTCTGCACGGCCGTCACGAAAATTCCTCCGCCGTCCGTGCTTCCTCCGCCGCCCGTGCTCGCTCCAACGACGCGACCTTCGCAGCATATTCCCAAAAATCCGCGGGGTCGACGACGATGACGATCGCGAGCAGCGCAACGAGTGCACCGAACGCCCATAACGCGGGACCCGGCACGACCGTTGCCATAGCCGAAAGCTTCACCATCGAGGCCACAATGCCGAGCAGAAACACTTCGACCATGCCCCAGGGACGTGCCACCCTCATGAAGCGCACGATGGGGCCGAAGCCAACAGGAACGCGGCCGGCCGCTAACGAGGCGAGCAGGTACGTGAGCAAGCCGAGTTCAAGAAACGGGACGAGAGTAGTCGTCGCAAGAACGAGCGTGGCCACCGGCCACATCCCATGATGCGCCATCGCCCGCACTGCTCCCCATACCGTCGTTTGCGTCGAGAGTCCCTGAATTTCCAGTGTCACGATGGGAAAAACATTACACGTGACGTACGTGATGAAGCCGGCGAACACAAGGGGTAGCAAGGCGGCGATGCGTACCTCGTGATTGCGATACAGCTCGCCGCCGCAACGTCGGCAATAAGCTCGTTCGTCTGGTGAAAGCGGCGCCCGGACGTAGACGGCGTCACAGTGGGGGCAGAGTTTTAACGACGTATCGACATCGACGTGAAACGATCGCATCAGCGCAGACCGAACGAAGTTTGCATGCAATCCCCCTCGCCGGCGAACGCTTCCGAACGAGGGATCTGCTGAAAAAATCCAACGACATCATATAGCACAACGCCTCTGGCCTGGTTGCATCCTTGTTCTATTGACTAACTCTCCATAACTATCTATCCTAGATCACATACTTAAATTCTATATAGAAATGATGCTAACTCCGTATCTTGCCGCCACCGACAAGTTTCGGCGAGGCTCTGACACGCCGCGGGACTACCTGGAACGAGCGTTGGACAAGCTAGACGAAGTAGAGCCTCGGCTTAAGGCTTTTACTGCGCTCGCCATTCCCCGCGCCCGCATTGCAGCCGACATGTCAACCCGTCGATGGAAGTCGGGAACGCCGCTCTCTCCCATCGACGGCATGCCGATAGGCATAAAGGATGTCATCGAAACATTCGACATGCCGACCTCGATGGGGTCACCAACTTACGAAGGGTGGTGCTCGGGACGGGATGCAGCGAGCGTCTTCGCGCTCCGCGAAGCAGGCGCCGTCATTTTGGGCAAGACGAAAACCACGGAGTATGCAGGCACCTACCCTACCGATACCCGCAATCCCCACGACTACAACCGTACGGCCGGTGGCTCCAGCGCTGGGTCGGCGGCCGCGGTCGGCGCAGGGATTCTGCCTGCGGCGCTGGGCACCCAGGTGATGGGGTCGATCATCCGCCCTTCGAGCTTTTGCGGCGCCTACGGCTATAAACCTACGGTCGGCGCCATCAACCGCGGAGGTAGTCACGACTATCAGAGCCACAGTTGCATCGGTGTCATCGGCGCCAGCCTCGAGGATATCTGGGCCACGGCGTACGCCATCGTGGAGCGAGCGGGCGGGGATCCCGGTTCGGTAGGACTGATCGGAACGCAGACACTCGGCGCCGCAGTCAAACCCGCGCGATTGATGTTTTTCGAGACCCCCGGATGGGCGACGGCCGACCCCCTCGCCCGTGAAGGCCTAATGAGATTGCTCGACCGCCTGCGCGAAGTGGGGGTACAGGTTCTATCCCGGCATGACGAACCGCGAATGGAAGCCTTTGAAACGGCACTTTCTGATGTACGGGAACTCGGCTCGAACATCATCAGCTTCGAATCCAGGTGGCCAGCGAATAGCGCAAAATACCGGGACAGCCTGGGATTGAGCCCACTTATGCATGACAGCGCAGCACGCGCAGCCAAACTCGGCCTCGACGGCTATCGCGCCTGCCTGGAGGCCCGGGCTCAGCTCCGTCAGCAGTTCGAAGCACTTGTCCGCGAGGTTGATGCCTTCATCACCTTGAGCGCGCCCGGAGCTGCCCCGCATGGCATCCAGTGGACGGGCGATCCCATCTTTAATGTATCGGCATCCGTATTGGGAGCACCGGCTATTACCCTTCCGCTACTAAAAGTGGGAAGCATGCCGCTCGGCGTCCAGCTGATCGGCGCCCAGCATACCGACCAACAACTATTCAGAACTGCTCAGTGGATTCGATCCGCTACTCACTAATGGAAGAGGACCTCCTCATGTCGACTACCGATCACGTCACTTCAGGTCAGAATTTCAGGTATTCGGTCCGAGATGGGTGGGGTCACCTGCAGCTGGAGCGCCCCGAAGCCGGCAATCGACTCGACCTAGAAACGCTGTCCGCTATCACGAAACTGCTGCATGCCGAATCGCAACATGTGGGCGTTCTATTGATCTCCGCCACTGGCCAAGACTTTTGCTTGGGAAGGGAGCGCATGGAAAAGTCGGCAGCAGTCTCGCCATTCGAAGCGTTCAAGCCGGTGGCCGCGTTCTATGAGGCGTTGTCGGGATTTCCTGGCTTAACCATTTCCGCCGTCCAGGGCAGGGCAGTAGGATTCGGGGTGGGCTTGGTGCTTCGCACGGACCTTTGCATCGCGGGAGACGATGCCAGCTTCACGCTGGAAGAGATTCTTCACGACATCCCCCCCATGTTCGTCCTGGCAGAACTCGTGGATCATCTTCCGCCCAAGCACCTTATGGAAATGATCTTCACGGGCCGGCCCGTCGCGGCCCCGGAAGCGCTAGCCATGGGATTGATATCCCGGACCGTCCCGTCGGTCGACTTGGCCTCGACGGCCCGCGACATGGCTGCAGCCATTGCGAAGTCACACACGTCGCTAATTTCTGCCTGCAAACAGTACATCAAGCAAATACGTGCGGTACCTCAGTCCAGCCGGCTCAATGTCGCACTCAGCGCGCAAACGCTGTACTCGCCAGAGAACTGAACGAGCAGAGTCCGGAATTACCCTAAGTCCAATCCATACCCAGCATAAAAAGCAAAGATCTCCATCGCGGCGCGCTGGTCGTCCTCCGACAGCTTGCTATGAAAATACTGGACGTCTCGGTGAAGGTCCTCCACGATGGCATGTAGTACTTCGACGCCCGCTGGCGTCACACATGCCCATGTAGCGCGGCGATCTTCTTCCGAAGGCACGCGGCGCACATATCCATAGGCCTCAAGTTTGCTCACCAGTCTCGAGGCAAGTGCAGAAGATGCGATATCCAATCGCTCGGCCACTTGCCCAATGGGCAAGCGCTGGTTCGACGCTCCATAGATTTGAACCAAAGCTTGCTGTTCCAGCGGCTCGAGACCGTGCTTGCGGACGCAGTCGTCGATGATCCGCTGCACCCTCCGAATGACGTAGCGCGCTGCGGCGACATTCCGCATGTAATCGTGGAACTCATAGGAATGAAAACCGTGGTTCGTGTCCACCCACTTGACGAAACGTAAACCGCTTTTCTTCGGGCTGACGCGCTTTCCGGTCATGTGTCGTCCTCTTATATTGCCGCGCATGCGGCATGATAGGCATTCGGCAAGAAAATCGATGCCTTCAGTAGTTTATCAAAAACATTTACCTAGGATTGGAACCGCCCAGCGAACCCAGGCCACACCAGATCCAAAACGGGGCAGGAGCAAGCATGAAGGCCTTCAGCTAGCGATTAAGGCCCAAGTCGACATGCCACTGACTAGGCATGCGCAACTTAGCATGCCGCTTCTCTGTTTGATGAAGACGACGTGCGATCGTGCGTGGCTGCGCTCCGCTTCGAGATCAGCAGAAAGCCGCTCTATCCTGCAGGAAGCGGCTCCCCCTACTCCTTGCGGACAAAAGATCTTCCGGTCGACGAGTTGCAGTGCAAGCTCAGCTAGGCAAGCGCGCGAGGCCGTATCCGTTCAGCTGGGGAAAATCCGGTGGAAGGGGACGACGCTCCCGGCACGTGAGCCAGAGACGAAGCAGGTGACGCTCACGACCGGGCTCAGGCCAGTCTTCAAAATCTGTGCGCGAATGCAGCACAGTATAGTTATTGCACAGCTGGATGTCGCCGGGTTGAAGCTCCATGTCGAGATGCAGCTTGGGATCTCGTGCTAACTCGTCGAAACAATCGAGCGCTTCGATCTCCAAGGACGTCAATGGCTGCCCAATCCGTTTCGCGCCCGCCTCAATCTGGGCGCGAATATAGCGGCAGCTGACCAGACCGTCGATCTGCCCGAATACTGGGACGCGATGGGGCGTCACGCCGGCTTCGGTCAGCGCCGCCTCCCGCCTGATATAATGAAAGCCCCGATACAATGGCGGCAGGTACTCGGGGTATCGGCGCAGCAATTCATTGTGCAGCGTCGCTGCGCTGACGACGCTGCTGGCGCCGCCAGCTTTGGCACGACGTAGGCACATCAACCCCACTTCGTCGCAGCCATCGGTGTGGAAAGGCAAATGCGCGTTTGTCTCGTACCCGCGCACATTGATTTGGCCGAACTGGCGGCCATAATCTTTGACATGCCCCAACAGCTCACCGCGCGGGTTCTGCATGACTGGCAGGCCAAGGTATGCCCCTAGCCCCCAGAACACCATCCCGGCCTCATCATCGGGATAGCGCTCGATGGGCAAGCCCGACAGCACGACGACGCCCAAACCCCTCTCAACCTCCTGCGCACAACTTGCGAGCTTTCTTGCCACCGTGGGCAGCGGAAAAGTATCCCGGTCGATTTGAAGCAGCGCCAAGTTGCGGTCCCGGGCGGCTCGGAGCGCCCTGTCAATTTCCTCAACTTCCTCATTCGTGAACGATATCTGCCAATCAAGCCGCTCAGCGAGTTCGGCTCCAATCCAGGCATCCCTCGACGTAATGACATGCATGTAGACCGCCGACATATCACTCCCCTTATTCTGTGCTTGCTAGCTCTTGTCGAGCACGGGCTGCCCAGCCTCGCCTTGCCCGCATCCAATGCCCAAAACGCACTCCGCTTCTAGCGAATGCAGGCAGCCTGGATCTAGGACGAGACCGCTGCCCGCATAGTGTTCAAGCCATCCCTCAACGCTGCTCCAAGCAGGAAGGTCAGCATCATGCTGTGATAGGTCATCCCCATGGAGGCGTTGGCACGACATGCCTCTCTCGACAGTGCAGTGCCCCCGATGGCGATGCCCGCGCGCTGGCATGCCTCGACGCACCGAAACACCGCGTTTTGCACCTTCGGGTGTTTGCCATCAGCCGGAACGCCCAATGAGTACGCCATATCGGTCGGACCGACACACACGGCGTCCACGCCGGGTACGGCCAAAATCTCGTCGATCCGTGCAACCGCCTCGGCGGTCTCAATCATCAGAATGACCGCTATGGCACAGTTAGCCTCCTTGAGGTATGCGTCGCGGTCACAGAATCCATAACACGCCGCTGGCGTGGAAAACGCGACTGCACGGGTACCCATCGGAGGGTACCGACACGCCCGCACGATCCGATTCGCTTGCTCGGGGGTCTCGACCATCGGCACTTGTATCCCGCAGGCGCCAGCGTCGAGTAGGCGGGGAATGTCTTGCTCGAAGGTCCTGACGATCGGCGAGATGCCAACCCCGTGTGCAGCACGAATAGCCTCCGCGACCGTTTCCACGCTCGCGGGACCATGCTCATTGTCGATCACGACGAAGTCATAGCCTGCATGCCCGCACATTTGGATTAGAGCCGGATACGGCGTGCCGATGGATATGCCGTAGACGTGTTCGCCGTTGCGCAATTTAGGAGCGATGCCATGCTCCAAAGGCATCGCCAAGAGATTCTTGATCGTCGTCATTGTGGTTTCACGTCCATGGCCTTGGCCAAAGCTCGATAGCGAGAGTTTTCTTTTTGCACGTTCCGTACTGCTGCGTCCCCAACGCTCCAAGACGGGGAAAGACCGAGTTTTTGCAGTTGGGCATTGGTATCGGCATCGCGCGAAAGCATCTCCAAGGCACTCACCAACTTTGCATGGACCGGCTGCGGCAAGCCCTTCGGCGCAAATACGCCGAACCACCCCCCTACCTCAAAGCCTGGGAAGCCTTGTTCGGCAATGGTCGGGATCTCCGGCCCTAGTGGGTTGCGCCGGAGCGATGAAATCCCCAGCGCCTTGATCTGCCCTGTCTGGAGCAGCGGCAACACGGCGGAGGTATCGGCCACCGTGAACACGATGTGGCCCGCCGCAACATCCGCCAAACTCGGGCCGGTCCCCTTATACGGCACATGAAGAAACTTGATGCCAGCCTCACGTTCGAACAGGGCGATGAAAAACGGATTGGCACTTCCGCCAGTCGCCGCCGTGACCGGCTCTTTGCTTTTTCGGACGTAGGCGATCAACTCCTGGATCGTATTCACCGGAACCTTGGAGTTCACGACGAAGATTTGGACGCCTGTCGCCGAAATGGCCAGCGGCGTGAAATCCTCGTCCGGGTTGTAGCGAACCGCGGCGTTTACCAAAGGCAGAATGGAAATTGTGGCGGTCGACCCCAGCAGCAAGGTGTATCCGTTCGGCGCGGAAGACGCGACGGCTTGTGCACCGATTGCTCCGCCTGCTCCTCCCTTGTTGTCGACATAAACGGGCTGCGTAAGCAACTCGCCCAGTTTGTGCGCAATCAACCTTCCCACTGAATCAACAGGCCCACCAGGCGGAAACGGGACGACAAGCTTGACGGGCCCCGCCGGATAGCTAGGCTCGGCCGCTGGAACGGCAGCCGGCACCGCTGCCCAGCACAACAGCCAAGACAAAGCGATGCACCAGACTTTCATGCGCCCTCCCCGAGTTTGTGTCTAACAATACTCATAATCCCAATACTTTATTCAAGTACCTTATTTTTGTAAAGATATTTTGGATTGCCAGGAATGGGTCCTCGCCAGCAGCGGCTCCCTATATCACCTTAACTTGCTTTACTTGAGTATGTATTTAAAGTAAAATATAATGCAGCACCGCGTCTTCATGAAGCGGCGCGGAGAATTCCCCAGAGGACTGGATTCCGAACCTCATTCTTACGCTCGAATGGAGACCACGCATGGCCTTACCTCTTTCCAAGCAAGTCGCAGCAGAAGAAGTGCCCGTGATCGACCTCACCCTCATACATGGAGGCAGCGAACGCGACAAAGCCAAATTGACGGACCAAATCGTGCAGGTATGTCAAGACATCGGCTTCTTCTACGTGGTCAATCATGGCCTGTCTCCGGCTGACATGAACGCGCCGTTCGAAGCAGCCCGCACGTTCTTCGCGCTACCATCCGAACGCAAGCAGGCAATCGCGATGGCCAAGACGCGCCACTACCGGGGCTACTTGCCAATGAAGACCTTGGGCGACGACCCGTCGCTGAAAGGAAATATCCATGAAGCGTTCCATTTCTATCTGGAACGCGAGCCTAATCACCCGTCAGTCGTCTCAGGAAAACCTTTGCACGGACCAAATCAGTGGCCGGAGGATTTGCCGGGCTTTCGCGAAACTTTGCTACGCTACTACGCGCAAGTCGATGCGCTTGCCTATCGCATGCTCGAACTTTTCGAGATGGGGTTGGGACTACCAGTGGGGCGGCTACGCCGCTATTTCAACGACCCCATGAGCATGATGCGGCTCTTGCACTATCCCCCTCAGGAGCCGAACGAGCCTGGCGACCATATCGGCGTGCGTCCGCACACTGACAATGGCGTCTTCACGATTCTTTCGCAAGATGAGACAGGCGGACTGGAGATCTTAGGCAAGAGCGGAGAATGGATAGCCGTACCGCCTATCCCGGGGAGCTTCGTCATTAACGTGGGCGAAATGATGAAACTCTGGAGCGATGGAATCTTCCTCTCCACCCCTCACCGCGTCGTCAACAGATCGGGCCGCGAACGGTATTCCGTTCCGTACTTCTTGATGCCCGATTACGATGTCCTCATCGAACCTCTTGTGAAGAACACAGGAGAAGTGAACGAGCCAATCCTCCACAACACGACGTTGCGCGGGGAGCGGCTGAGCTGTGGGGAAATTCTGAGCCGTGTCTGGACTCGCATTTGGCCAAGCCTGGATCTGCAACGCATTGACTGATAGCCGCCGTGCGGTGCAACCTTAGCCGTAGCCGGTTTTCTTTCATAAATGGCGCCACCAGGCGCCCATGCAAAGAGACGTTCAATGACTTGCTATCTGATCAGTGAAATCGAATGGCTGGATACGGAGCCAATGAAACGCTACCTACCTCTCGTAGCACTCTCCAAGCAACAATACGGGGGCCGCTATTTGGTTCGCGGCGGATCGCCGCGGCTGCTGGAGGGCGAGGGGAAAGTAACGCGCATGGTCGTTACGGAATTCGATTCCGTCGAACAAGCAATGCGCTGGTGGAACTCCCCCGAATACGCGGAGGCCAAGGCGATCCGTCAACCGGTGACGAAGGCTCGGGTCATCCTCGTCGAGGGCGATGTGGAGCGCATCTTGCAAGACTCGTGACTTGTGAGGAAGGCGGTCGACTGTCGAACCGCCTTGTGTTCTTTTTATTCAATCCGGAGATTGGCGTTGCGGATCAACGTGCGCCACTTTTCGGTTTCCTTTTGGACCCTGCCCCGCGCTGCGGCGGCATCGCCGCCCACGGCCAGGACACCGATCGCCCGAAGGCGTTCCTGAGCGTCGGGCTGACGCAATGTCTCGGCCAGCTTCGTGGACAGCACACCGACAATCGCCGGAGGAGTGCCCGCGGGCGCGAACAATCCAAACCAACCCCCGCTCTCGAAGCCCTTCAACCCTTGCTCATGGAGCGTGGGAACCGTGGGAACCAATGGGTTGCGCTGCAAGGCAGCAATGCCGAGGGCTTTGAGCCTGCCAATCTCCAAAAACGGTCTTGCAGCAGACACATCGGCCGCCACGACGGGAACGTGCCCAGCCACGACATCAGCGATGGCTGGACCGGTCCCCTTGTAAGGAACATGGGACAAGGAGATCCCTGCCTCCTTTTCTAACAAGTACAACGCAAGATCGTCCGGCGTTCCAGCCCCACCGGCCGCAGCCGGCAAGGGGACTTTCTGGGCCTTCGCATATCGGACGAAGTCCGGCATGTCGTCGACCGGTACATTCGGGTGGACCGCAAAGACGTGAACGCCGGTTGCCACCACGCTGATGGGCACAAGATCACGCCCTGGATCGTAGCCGACATCTTTCACCGAGGGGAGTATAGAAATCGTGGCAGTCGACCCAACCAACAAGGTATACCCGTCGGCCGGGGATTTGATCGCGCTCACGGTTCCCACCGTGCCAGAACCACCGGGACGATTATCCACGAAGACGTTCTGTCCGACAGCATCGCCCAGAATCTTCGCCACCGTCCGGCCGATGACGTCCACCGGCCCGCCCGGCGCGTACGGTACGATGAGCCGGATAGGACGAGACGGGTAAGCCTCCGCGCAGAAGGCCGGGATCGCAACAAGGCATCCAAGCAAGACCAGCAAGGCGCCGGCTTGCAAACGCTGTAATGTCATTTTGACCTCGCGAAGGGTCACACGGTGGATCAAGCGCTAAACGCGATTTCGGCGATCTGCCCCAACCCGTAGCCATTGTGCTGAGGAAAATCCGAGGGAAGAGGTCGACGCTGCCTGAAGCTTAGCCACAGACGCAGCATGAGTCGTCGGCGCTCGGGCTCATCCCAATCTTCGAAATCCGTCCGAGAATGGAGAATCGTGTAGTTGTTGCACAGTTGCATGTCGCCGGGTTGCAAATCCATGTCGATGCGCAGGAGCGGATCGACGGCGAGCCGATCCACGCAATCCAGCGCTGCGCGCTCATGGTCGGTCAAGGCCTCGCCCAGGCGGGTCATGGCCGCTTCGATTTGCGCGCGGACATAGCGGCAGCTGACAATGCCATTGATTTGCCCAAATACTGGAATGCGAGATGCAGTAACCGGATCGTTTGTCAGCGCGGCCTCGCGCTTGATATCGCGAAAGCCGCGATACAACGCCGGCAAGAACTGCGGACATCGCTCGTTGATCTCGTTATGAATGGCCAACGCGCTCACGATGCTGCTTCGCCCGCCTGATTTGGCCTTGCGCCAGCACATCAAGCCGACAAGATCGCACCCGTCCGTATGAAAAGGCAGGTGGGCGTTCGTCTCGTATCCCCGGACGTCGAGGTTGCCAAATTTGCGCCCATAATCCTTGACATGCCCCATTAACTCACCTCGGGGATTCTGGGTGACGGGAAGGCCAAGGTATGTTCCGATGCCCCAAAAGATCGTCTCTACGTCTTCAAGGGAGTAATTCTCGGCGGGAAAGCCGCGCACGAGAACAAAACCTCTTCCATTCTCAATCTGCTCCGACCATCCAGCGATGCGGGCCGACAAAGTTGGCAGCGGAAAGTTTTCGCGTCCAATTCGGGGCAAGTCGAGCTTCAGCGCGCGAACGTTGCGAAGTGCTGCATCTAGCTCGGCCACATCCTGCTGGTTCAATTCATGTATCCACTCGGAGGAATCTCGAATGTCTTCCCCCCTCCAGGCTGCAGGATGATCAATTTTCTGCCGATATATCTCGGACATGGTTGGCTCCAGGTTCCTCGGGCGAAAGGCTGATTTATCACTCAGACGGCTTGATGCCGAATTCGACGACTGCACGACGCCACTTCACGCGTTCGGCGCTCAAATGGGCCGCAAACTCTTCACGGGTGCTGCTCGTGGCCGTCACGCCTACACTTGCCAACTTCTCCTTGACTTCGGGATCGGAAACCGCACGCCGAACCTCCTGGGCCAGCCGATCGAGTACCGGGTCGGGCGTGCCTGCCCGGGCAAGGACACCGAACCAACCGCTGCTTTCGAATCCCTTGAGACCCTGCTCGTCTATCGTTGGCAGATCGGGCAAGACGGCGCTGCGCTTGGGCGACGCGATGCCAATCGCCTTCACGTGGCCGCTCTCCAGGAACGGTAGCGCAGCGGCCAGCTCCACGACCATGAACTGGATAACCCCACTCGCGAGATCGTTCAAAGCCGGGCCGCTACCACGGTAAGAGACGCGCTGCAGTTGTATCCCGGTATCGCGCGCGAAGATATAGCCTGCAAGATCCTGGGGCGATCCCAAGAAAGTGCCAAAACTAATGGGTGCTGCCTGCGCCTTGGCAAACGCGACGAACTCCTTCACATTGCTCGCAGGCGTCCGGCTTCCCACAACCAGCACATGCGGACCAGTCGCCACCATCCCGACTGGGGCGAGATCGCGCTCCACGTCATAGGTCACCGCAGGAGAAATATTGGGCAAGATAGAGATCGGCGTGGGCGACCCCATTAGCAGCATGTAGCCGTCCGGAGCTGAACGGGCAACGACCTGAGTTCCGATTGCTCCCGATGCCCCGGCGCGATTTTCGACCACGACGGATTGTCCCAGCCCAACCCCAAGCTTCTGGCCCAGAACGCGCGCAATGATGTCCAACGACCCACCCGGCGGATAGGGAACGACCAAGCGCACCGGTTTGGTCGGATATGTTGTCTCGGCTGCAACGACCGCCCCTCCCGTCGTCATGCATAACCCCACGACGACTCCGCACACCCACCACACCGTACGGCCCATAGTCTTTCTCCCAATAGACGAATGAGACATTTACCCTTTTATATTGCACAAAAGGAGATTATTTGAATACATTACCTAAATTACATATCTAGATAAAATTAGTCAACGGGTTTGACGAGCGCATGGCGTCCCACGCCCATTGGAAAGAAGGCGGATGCACCGGCACGCGGTGTCGCGAGAAGCGGGAAATTTGAGAAGGCCTCGAGTACGGGCCGAAGAAGATAGAGATCCGGGGCGGTTTAGCTACGCGCCGCCTCCATTTTGGAAGCGAAGGCCGCAAGCGAGGGAAGACTAGGACACGACAAGGATCACAGCGGATCGGCTTGGCTGACCAGCCGCGTCCCTAGGCTCAAGCCGTGCCGCCCACCGTCAGCCCGTCTATGCGCAAGGTGGGCTGGCCCACCCCGACTGGCACGCTTTGCCC
>NZ_CALFCW010000036.1:0-6564 GCF_937950555.1 uncultured Pigmentiphaga sp.
CGGCCTGCGTGCGAACACCCATCCGAGCAGCAGGCCGGCTGCCAGCGCCAGCACCGTGGCCAGCGACGCAACTTTCAAGGAAAGGTCCAGCGGAAACCAGTCGAAGGCGGCGAGGTCGAGGTTCGTCATGTCTGTGAGAATACAACGAAAACCAGAGCCGGCGACAGGAGCCTTTGCCGTGGTAGGCCCTATGGCGCCAGCATCCGTTTGAGCGCGGCGAGATCGGCTGCCGCCGCTCGCTCGGCGGCAGCCTCTACGCTGCGATAGCGCCGTATGATTTCGTGGCCGGTCTCGGTGACCGTCGTTCCCCCGCCGCGCGCACCGCCCACCGCGGTTGCTACCGCCGGCCGGCGCAGAGACCGGTTCAGTTCGTGGATCAGCAGCCACGCGCGGCGGTAGGACATGCCCATTTCCTGGGCCGCGGCGGTAATGGAGCCCGTGCGCACGACCGCCTCGAGCAACGCGATCTTGCCCGGCCCGACAGCTGTGCCGCCATCGCGGTAGATGCGCATGCGGAACTGAATGCGGAGCTTGGTGGACGACTGAGCTGGCATATGAGGTTCTGGAGATTATGAGGTTCTGGAGATTATGAAGTTCTGGAGATTATGAAGTTCTGGAGATTATCCCGAGGCAAGGCGCGGGTCCTGACAGCAGCCCCCTGGCCTCGAAAGCGGGGCGCTTGGAACGATGATGGCTTGCGGGTACGCCCCGGCCGGGAGGGCGTTCGCCGTCGCTGCATTATCAGTATCTGCGTTGTCGGCGCAGCCAGTCGGGCGGCAGCGACAGCATCGAATTGACGCTTGGCACGCTGGACCTGCGCGTGCAAACGCTGCTGCGTCCGGCGCAGGCACGGAAGTTTCTACGCCTCCCCCGGGCGGACATTCGCGTAAGGAGGCGTCTGGAAGATCGGCAAAACGATGAGGTTGGTGGGCGCGCTGGCGGGCGCCGTGCCTGGGTCGGCGTGGAGGTGCAGGGGGCGGGCTCCGGGCCGGTATGGGCACGCACAACGAAGGCGGGCAAGGCTGCGGCGGGGTCGGCGCCAGTGGTAGCGGTGCCCCGGGCAGCGACATGGAGGGCGACTCCAGCACGCCCGGCGGGACCCATCCCGGGATGGGCTACCCGGAAGATCGCGAACGGCCGAAGGCGGGCGCGGCCCGCCTCACGGCGCCGGGGGCGGGCAAGACAGCCAGGCTACGCCGCAGCCCGGGCACCGGCAGCGGCAGTACCGGCGGCCCGGGCGGCACGGGTAGCACCGGCAGTACGGGTAACAGCACAGGTACCGGCCGATAGAAATCGGCTGCCCGCTGCGGCGCCGTGCGCCGCCACCGCTACGACACCCTACGCTGCCTGGCGGGGACCCTGCGGTCGAGTCCGGGCTGTGAGGAAGCTTCCGAGTCGGTTGTCCGTTCGGCCGAACCGCGAGCTTCAAGCCTGGCGCGCCCCTTCGATGGCGTTGCGCAGTATGTCCAACGCTTCCTGCACGAGCTCCTGCGGCGTATTGAGGGGGGCCAGCAGGCGCACGGTGTTGCGGTGCACTCCGCACTTGATGACCAGCAGGCCGCCTTGCCGGCAGCCGTCGATGACGGCTTGGGCGAAGTACGCATCGGGCTGGAAGGGATCGCCGTTGCGCACGAATTCCAGGGCCAGCATGGGACCGAGGCCGCGCACGGCGCCGATCTCTTCGTAGTCGGCTGCGAGCGCGTCCAGTCCCGCGCGCAAGGTCTCGCCGAGGCGGCGGCTCTGCGCCAGCAGGTCTTCCTCCTCGAAGATGTCCAGCACCGCAAGTGCGGCGGCGCAGGCCAGCGGATTGCCTCCATAAGTGCCGCCCAGCCCGCCGGGCAGCGGTGCGTCCATGATTTCCGCGCGGCCGACCACGCCGGACAGGGGCAGGCCGCCGGCCAGGCTCTTGGCCACGGTGACGAGGTCGGGCTGGATGCCGGCGGTCTGGAAGCCGAACATTTCTCCGGTGCGGCCGAATCCGGCCTGGATCTCGTCGAGGACGAGCACGATGCCGTGCTTTTGCGTCAGCGCGCGCAGCGCCTGCAGGAACTCCTTGCCGGCGGGCAGAAAGCCGCCGTCGCCCTGGACCGGCTCCAGGATGATGGCTGCCACGCGCTCGGGCAGGATCGCGGTGGCGAAGAGGTCTTCCAGGGCGCGGATAGCGTCCGCGCTGGAAATCCCGTGGTAAGGGTCGGGATAGGGAGCGTGATAGACCTCGTTGGCGAACGGCCCGAAGTTCTGTCGGTACGGGGCGCTGAAGCCGGTCAGCGTCGTGCCCAGCAGCGTGCGGCCGTGGAAGCCGCCGCGGAATGCGATGATGCCCGGTACGTTCCGATGGGCGCGGGCGATCTTGACGGCGTTCTCGACCGCTTCTGCGCCGGTGGTGGCGAACAGCGTCTTGTAAGCCTCGCCGCCGCCGATCAGCGCGTTCAGCCTGGATGCCAGGTCCACATAGACATCGTAGCCGGCGACCTGAAACGCTGCATGAGACACGCGCTCGAGCTGACGGTGCACGGCCTGGACGACCTTGGGGTGATTGTGGCCGACGTTCTGCACGCCTATACCTCCCACGAAGTCGATGTAGCGCTTGCCTTCGACGTCCCATAGCAGGGCGCCCTGCGCCTTGTCGGCGAAGATGGGATGCGCGGTGACGACGCCGCGCGGTACGTTGCGGCTGCGGGTTTCGATATGGGCATGGTTGTTGCGGGTCATTGCTCCGGTGCCTCTTCAGGGGCGCGGCGTTCCGGCCGCGCTTGGATAATCCGGTGGGGGCGAGATCCGGCTCCTCGGCCGGCTTGCAGGGGATCAGGCGCCAGGGCCAGTCAATCCAACTGGCCCTGGCATACATACTTGATGTGCATGTACTCCTCCAGGCCGTGACGCGATCCCTCGCGGCCGTAGCCCGAGTCCTTGACGCCGCCGAAAGGCGCGGCCTCGGCGGCCAGCGCGCCTTCGTTGACGCCGACGATCCCGGTTTCCAGTGCGTCGGCCAGGCGCCAGATTCGGCGCACGTCGCGCGAGTAAAAGTACGCCGCCAGGCCGAAAGGCGTGGCATTGGCGGCCTCGACGACTTCCGCTTCGTCGGTGAAGCGGGTGAGGGGAGCGATGGGGCCGAAGGTCTCCTCGCAGGAGCAGTCCATCGCTGCAGTCACGTTCGTCAGCACTGTAGGCGCGTAATAGCAGGCGCCGTCCTTGCCTTCGGGGCGAAGGCGCGTGCCGCCGGTGACGATGCGGGCGCCTTGCCGGACGGCATCCTGCACGTGGCGCTCTATTTTGTCGACCGCGCGGGCGTTGATCATCGGGCCGATCTGCGATGCCGGATCGGTCGCCGGCCCGACCTTCAGGGCGGCTACTTGGGCAGCCAGCTTCTCGACGAAGGCGTCATGCACGCCGTCCTGCACGTAAATGCGGTTGGGACAGACGCAGGTCTGCCCGCCGTTGCGGAACTTGGCGGCCATCAGGCCTTGCACCGCGGCGTCGAGGTCGGCATCGTCGAACACGATGAAGGGCGCGTTGCCGCCCAGCTCCAGGGACAGTTTCTTCAGGGTGTCGGCCGAGCGGCGCGCCAGATGCTTGCCGACCGGGGTGGAGCCGGTGAAGGTGATCTTGCGCACGCGTGCGTCATCCAGCCACACGTCCACCACATCGGCGGCGCGCTCGCGCGAGGCCGTAACGATGTTCAGCACACCCGGCGGGACGCCGGCTTCTTCGGCCAGCTTGACCAGTGCCAGCGAAGTCAGCGGCGTGTCCTCGGCGGGCTTGCACACCACCGTGCAGCCGGCGGCCAGGGCGGGGGCGATCTTGCGTGCGATCATGGCAGCGGGGAAGTTCCAGGGCGTCACGGCGGCTACCACGCCGACCGGCTCCCGCAGCGCGAACATGCGGCGGCCCGGCACGGGCGCGGGGATGACCGCGCCGTCGGCGCGGGTCGCCTCCTCGGCGAACCATTCGACATAGCTGGCGGCGTAGGCGACTTCTCCCGTGCCTTCTGCCAGGGGCTTGCCTTGCTCGCTGGAGATCAGCCGGCCCAGGTCCTGGGTGTGCGCCACGATGAGATCGTTCCAGCGCTTGATGATCTGCGCGCGTTGCTTGGCCGGCACTTTGCGCCAGGCCTTGAAGGCCGCGTGCGCGGCGTCGACGGCCGCGCGGGCGTCGTGCGCCCCGCTGTCCGGTACGCTGGCGAAGACTTCTCCGGTGGCCGGGTCGCTCACCAGCAGGATGCGGCCGTCGCGGGCGGGGAGCCATGTGCCAGCGATGTAGTTCTGGCCGGGAAGAAGATCGGAGTTCTGGAAGGTGAAGGGCATGGGAAAACCTACTCGATGGCCGGAGCGTGCGCGTTCACGCGAATACGACGAAGACCTTGCGCAGCGTTTCCCGCACATCCCAAAGGCCCCGCGTGTGGGCGGGGAAGAACAGGGTGTCGCCGGCGCGGATCTCTCGCGGCTCGCCGCCCTCCGGCGTGAACGTGCAGGCGCCGGACAGGATGTGCATGAGTTCGGCATTGGGCAGCTGGCGCGCGAAGCGACCGGGCGTGCATTCCCAGACGCCCGTGCGGTTCTCGCCGGCCCCTTCCAGGGGCACGTAAAGCGTCCCGGTGCGGCTGGGCGGCTGGGTGAGCGATGCCGCGAGCGGCCCGTCGTCGGGCAAGTCGACAGTGGCGGATTGGGAGAGGACGGTAATGGGCATTTGGGTTGGGGATCGATGTAGGGAAATTGCGGGATGGCTTCAAGCCTGAGGGAACGCGGCCGTCATCAGCTCGGCCGCCGTATGCCGCTCCAGCGCCGCGACGATTCCGATGGTGCGCTGGATTCGCGCCTCGGGCATCAGCGGCGAGAGCGCGGTGCGGAACTTTTGCGTCGTTTCTTCCATGCTGGCGATGCCTCGGCGCCCCGAACCCAGCGGCTCGGCCACGAACAGCTCCCGGCTGGGTTCGCCCTGGAGCCTGACGACGACGCGGGTAGGAATCGACATGTCGACGCGGCGTCTGGCGTCGCACTGGCTGTCGCGATGCACCGTGATCCTGGAGAAGAGTCCGCGCAGCTGCGGGCAATCGAAATCCGGCGCCCTCAGCGCGGTGTTCAGGTCGCTGTGCAGCAGGGCCACAGCTATCAGAAAGCGCGCATTGAATTGCGAGTCGATGAGGTTGGTGGGGTAGGGCGAGTCCAGCGTGTCGCAGAACTCCTTGAAGGCATGGATCTCTATGGACTCCAGTCTGCGCAGGTCGATGGACGGTTTCAGCCGCAGCGTCGCTTCCAGTGCGGGATGTGCCCAGCGGCAGCATGCCCAGGGCTTGAACTCGACCTGGCGTATCAGCCAGTCGTCGCCGGGCAGGGTATCCAGGCACTCCGGCCGGAAGCGATCGGAGCCGTAGATCTTCCAGAAGCCGAACTCTTTCGAGAAGAAGTGCTGGTCTGCGGCATAGCCCTGCCTGGCCAGGAACGCCGCCATGACGCCGGCCGCGGCGGCGGCGCCGTATGCGTTCTTCAGCCAGGTATATCCTCCTTGCGGATTGGCCCGCACGATCATGGGGACCGGCGCGTTCTGGGCGGCCAGGCCGAATCCTTGCGTCCATTGCCGGCGGTCCAGCCTCAGCAGGACCCCAGCCGCAATGAAGGCGCCGAAAATCTGCCAGGTGGCGTAGCCGATGTCCTTCGATGGGGCATCATCGCTGGGGCACAGGGCCGTCCCGATGCGCAGCGACGCCTCATAGGCCTTGATGATGGCCGCCAGCGTCTCGCGGCCGCCGGACTTCAGCAGATGCGCGCAGGCCAGCGCGGGGCCTATGATGGTCGCGCCCGGATGCGAAGGCGCCTGCCGGTAGCAATCATCGAAGTCCAGGATGTTGGCCGCGTGGGCGTAGAGATTCGCCGCGTCGAAAAGACCGGCCCGCGTGCCGGCGCCGCCCGGTACGATGCCGGCGCTGTTGACGGAATTGAGCTGCAGGACTTCGCGATAGTCGGCCACGGGTTGCGTGTGCAGCCCGGCCAGCAGGCACGCAAGCCCATCCAGCAGGCATTGCTTGCCCGCCTCCAGCGTCTGCCGCGGGATATCGTCGTACCGATAACCGTCCAGCCATGCGGCCATCGGCGCAAAACCGGCGCTCGGTTCGGGGCTGGCTAGCTGCGTGAGCCCGGTATCGCGGGGATGGCTCATGATATTCTCGGTCAGACCAATCGATGCCGGACTGCGCAAGGCGCAGGGCCGGCATTCGCTTGCGATGGCTGTACCGCCATCGGTCCAGTTCTGGCGGAGCGGACAAGGCGACAGCCTAAAGAGCACCCACGGGTACGGTCAAATACGCATTGAGGCCAACGGCATGCGTTTTTGATATGGGGTCAGCTGCTGCTCTCCCGCATGGCCTTGGCGAAGGTTTTGGCCAGCATGTTCATGGGGCTGTTCAGCGGGTAGGCGAGATAGGTGGGAAACTCGATGTGGGGTGCAAACGGCAGCATGGCGATGCGTCCGCCGTAGTTGCGTGCCACCAGCGGATTGGCCACGCTCACGCCCATGCCGCAGGACACCATGTGGCAGATCGCCGCGGCGAAGTGCGACTCATAGGCCAGT
>NZ_CALFCW010000037.1:0-3995 GCF_937950555.1 uncultured Pigmentiphaga sp.
GCGGGACGATCGGCGGTCGGCCGCGCCTCGTCCCCAGCCTCCAGCGAGACGAACTGCTCGCGGAACGCCTTGAAGAAATCGTCCGACATCTTCCTCGCGACGCTGTCGATCAGGCGTGCGCCAACCTGCGCCAGCTTGCCGCCGACCTGGGCCTGCGCCTCGTAGGCCAGGCGCGTGGCCGCTCCCTCCTCGTGCAGCGCGACAGCGGCCGAGCCCTTGCCAAACCCCATGGCTCCGCCCTGCCCCTCGAAAACCATCACGCACGACGAAGGCGGATGCGCCTCCGTCAGGCGCAGTGAGCCCGTGAAGCGAGGGCGCAAAGGACCGATGGCCGCAGTGATCACGATGCGGAATTCATCCGGGCCGACGCGCTCGGCCGATTCGCAGCCAGGCAGGCACCGCTTGAGCACGTCGGGATCGTTCAGGGCGTTCCACACGTCTTCCCGCGGCGCGGCAATGATCTGAGTGCCGGTGATCTCCATGGGTACCTCGGCCTCAGTCGGGCTTGCGCTTCATGGCTGCCGCGGTATTGACCATGGAGTGCAGTGCGCGCGCATACTCGATGGCGCCTAGCTCGTCCATGCGCGGGGCGACGTGGAGATATTCCTTGAGGCCGAGGATGGCAGGCCGCGGGCGGCTGAGCAGCAGCTTGCAGAAGCGGTCGAGCTCTGCCTCGAGCCTGTCGGCCGGAACCACCGTGCTGACCAGGCCGTATGCCATGGCACGGTGCGCATCGATGAAGTCCGTGGAATACGCCATCCACAAGATGGCGTTGCGGTTGACCCGGTCGTAGAGCGCAGACATGACCATGGTCGGCATGACGTTGTGCGCGATTTCGGGAATGTTGAACGTGGCCGTTTCGCTCGCGAACGAGACGTCGCACAACGCTGCAATGGCCGTGCCGAATCCCATGGCACGCCCTTCGATCGCAGCCACGACCGGAACCTGCGCGTTGCGTATGGCCTTGTAGCTGTTGAAAATCGGATCGTATTCAGGGCGGCGGGCGTAGGCCTCGGGAGCCGGAGGCGGCGAACCGGGATCGCGGGCCCGGCCGGTGCAGAAATCGGGGCCTACGCTACGCAGGAGCACCATGTCCGAGGTGTTGTGCGCATTCAGCACGGCCTCGGAAAATTCGGATGCCATGGCGTCGGTCACGCCGTTGTCGTGGGGGCGGTTGAAGGTAATGCGAAGAATGCGCCCGTCCTGCTCTATCGAGAGCTGCTCGCTCATGAAAAGTCTCCTGTAGAAAGAAAAAAGGGAGCGTCGTTCCGATGCCCGGCCTGCGGCTCAGTGGGTCGCCACGCGGGAGAAATGGCGCCAGAACGCATCCTGGAACGCGGCTGGCTGATCAATGTTGGGTAGATGGCCGGCATCGGGAATGACTTCGAGCACCGAGCCGGCAATCAAGCGCTGGAGATCGCGCATCGCATTAGGCAGGACTCCGTCGTTGCCACCCACCAGCAGCGTGACGGGTACCGCGATGCGCGCCACGTCGGGCAGGTAGTTCATGCTTTGTATGGCCTGTGCGCAGCTGACGAAGCCTGCTACCGAAGTGGCCGCCGCTTGGTCGCGGAAACGCGCGGCGATGTTGGGATGGCGCTCGACGAATGCACGCCCGAACCAACGTTCCACAGTCGAATCGGCCAATGCGGCCGTACCCTGCGACTGGGCGATGGCTATGCGCTCGTCCCAGACCTTCCCAAGATCGCCTGGGGTGTCGACCCGCGCGTCGCACAGCAGCGCGCTCGACAATCTTTCCGGATGCCGCAGCGCCAGGCCGAAGCCACTCATCCCACCGAGCGACAAGCCGACGTAGTGGGCCCGCGCGATGCCCAAGGCGTCGAGCACCGCCACCGTATCGTCGGCCAGGTCGTCCATCGTCGCGGGACCAGAAGGCACGCCCGATGCACCATGCCCCCGGGCATCGACGAGGATGACCCGCCACCCTCGTTCCGCGAGGGCCGCGGCCTGGTCCGCCCACATCATGCTGGAACAGAGGATGGAATGCGTCATGACCACCGGCTCTCCCGCGGGATCGCCCCGCAGGTGCACGGCGAGCTCGCACGCCGGCCCTTGCACCCGCAGCGTTTTGCCGCCTGCCGGCCCCATGTTCGGATTGCTCATCGCATCACCTCCAACTCACGCGAGGGCGCTTCTGCGCCGGTGCCGCGCTCGCGGGCAGCGTGCCGCAACGCGCTCCAGATAGCCTGGGGCGTCATGGGCAGGGCGTCGATGCTGGCGCCCACGGGAGCCAAGGCGTCGTTGACGGCAGCCGCGATGGCGGCCGGACTACCCAGGTACCCCGCCTCGCCCGAACCTTTCTGGCCAAACTCGGTGAGAGGCGACGGCGTGCAATGATCGACGATGGTGATAGGGGGAACCTCCATTGCGCTCGGCAGGAGATAGTCCATGAACGTGCCCGCCAGCAACTGGCCCTCTTCGGAGAAGGCGAACTTCTCCATCATGGCCGCCCCCAGGCCATGCGCGATGCCTCCGTAGGTCATGCCGTGCACCACGTCCGGGCTGATCATCACGCCGCAATCGTGGCCGCAAACGTAGCGGTGGAACCGAGCCTTGCCGGTTTCGGGGTCAATGCTGAGCAATACCACGTGCGCTTCGAACGAGTGGCACGGATACATCTGCACCCGGCCGTCCTCGGTAGGCATGATTCCGCCCGTGGGTACTTCCCAGACGAATTTCTCTTGCAGGCCCGGTTCGACACCTTCTGGCATCTTGTGGAACATGCGGTGGGCGATTTCGACGAGGCTGGACCAAGTGATGCGTTTGTCGGGCGTGGCCTTGGCCACGACATCGCCCCCGTCGTACTCGAGCTGGTCCTCGGGAAGCCCCAGGTTGTGTGCGGCAATGCGAAGTAGCTTGGCACGCAGCTTCTTCGCCGCTCCAGCAGCGGCGCCGCCCAGCATGATGGCCATGCGGCTGCCCACCGGACTGTTCGAAGGCAAGGCATTGAGCGAATCGGCATGCAACACCCGTATGCCGTCCGGATCCCGCTGCAGGATCTCGCCCACCACGGTCGACACCAAGGTCTCGTGCGCCTGGCCCGATGTGGACGTGCCCATCACCGCCGTGATCGCTCCGGAGAGGTCGATGCGGACGAGGCAGGAGTCCATCCAGGTCGTGGTGGTGTTCTTGGGATTGAAAAGCGGCTCGAAGGCCGAATTCCCGCCCGAAGGTTCCAGGCAGGTCGACACCCCGATCCCGGCGAGCAAGCCCTGCTTGCGCAGGGCATCGCGCTGCTGCACGAGCTCGTCCCAGGGCGCCGCTGCCAGCGCCTTGCCCAGCACGGTTTCGTAGTCCCCCGAGTCGTAGGTCGTCCCGCTGGGGATGAGATAGGGGAATTCGTCTTTGGCGATGAGGTTGCGGCGACGCAGCTCGATGCGATCAAGCCCGAGGAAGCGCGCGACCTTGTCCATGCCGGTTTCGATCGCGTAATTAGTCGGCGACTGGCCGAAGCCGCGCACGGCCTCTTGCGGCGTCTTGTTCGTCATGACGGAAACGGCCTCGTACTCGACGCTGCCGATCCGGTAGGGGCCGACAATGGCGCCCACGGGCTTGCCGAGCTGCAACGGCGCCCGCCCCGAGTACGCGCCGATGTCGTCCACCGCTCGCATGCGCATGGACTTGACCACTCCCGCGTCGTCGAAGGCAAGCGTCACGTCGAAGACCCGGTCAGGGCCCTGCATGTCGCCGCCACGCATGTTCTCCAGCCTGTCTTCGATGAACCGCACCGGCCTGCCGAGCTTGCGCGACAAATAGCCCACGAGGACGGTGTGCTTGAGCCCGCGCTTGACGCCGTAGCTTCCGCCGACGTCCACGTCGAAATGCACCCGCACCGCGTTGCCGGGCAAACGCAGTGCCCGCGCAAGCTGGTCAGGATATTTGGGCATTTGGATGGAGGCCCACACGTCCAGGATGCCCGTCGCATCGTTCCACCAACAGCTCACGCCGAAGGTCTCGATGGGAACGGTCGCGCT
>NZ_CALFCW010000038.1:0-63473 GCF_937950555.1 uncultured Pigmentiphaga sp.
CGATCTGCACTGGTGGCTGATATGCACCGTGAGACGGCGCTCGAAAGGCTCGAACTCCGCCAGCACGCCACGCGTTTCCATCGGCACGCCCGTATGGCGGTTGAACGAGAACTCACATTCGACCACATGCGCCGCGCGCGCGAAGACGGACTCCACGTCGTCGGAACGCTGCGCGAGCTGCAGCACGCGGTTGTCGGGCAGGTCATCATGGATAGGGGGGGCGCTCAACGCCGCGCGCGGATCGGTCAGGGCCGGCAGCTCTTCCCACTCTACCTGCACCCGGGCGCAGGCGTCCTCGGCGCGGGCACGGCTGTCGGCCACCACCAAGACGACCGGCTCTCCGTTCCACATGGCCTTTTCCAGCGCCATGGGGTGCTGCAACGGCGCGCGCAACCCGGGAAAGGCCGCGGTGGCGCCGCGGTAGCCGGAACAGGCGGCGGCGATGTCCGCCCCTGTGAAGACCGCTTCGACGCCAGGCATATTGCGTGCGGCCTCGACGTCGATGCGAACGATGCGGGCATGGCCCAGGGGGCTGCGCAGGAACGCGGCGTGCAGGCAGCCGGGCACGCGAAGGTCGGCCACGTAGCGCCCTCGCCCAGCCAACAGCCTGCGGTTGCGGAAAGGCGGGACAGGACTGCCCAGGCCTTCCCCTGCCCCTCGAGGAGATTCATGCATGGCGGCGCTCCTGCGCGACTTCGACGATCGCATCGACAATGGGCTGATAACCGGTGCAGCGGCAGATATGGCCCGTCAGGGCCCGCTTCACGCCTTCGCGAGAAATCGCAGGATCCTTGCGCAGGGCATCGTCGGCGGTAATCAGCATCCCTGCGGTGCAAAATCCGCACTGCAGCGCGGCATGGCGGTGAAACGCGTCTTGCAGGTCCGCCAACCGGCCCCCCGCAGTCAAGCCCTCTATCGTTTGGACGTGCATGCCCTCTGCTTGGACGGCCAGCATCAAGCATGCGCGCACCGCCTTGCCGTCGAGGAGCAGGGTGCAGGCGCCACAGGCTCCCTGCTCGCAGCCCAAGCGCGTACCGGTCAGCCCCACGACATCGCGCAGGTAGTCGGCGAGCGTCATGCGCGCCGGCACGTCGTCGACGCGCTCGCGCCCATTGACCGAGCAGCGCAGCCTGAGCGCCATGGTTTCGTCAATCATGTCTTGAGTCTCTCGTCCAGGTGCCGGCACCAGCCCGCGCGCGCCCGTTCCAGCAAGACGGCCGCGAGGTGCAGCCGGTAGGCCGCGCCTGGATGTTGATGTTGCGCGAGCGGGGCGAGCTCGGCGTGCAACAGGGCTCGCAGCGCGGCCGCATCCCTTGGGTCGCGCGCCAGGGCCAGCGACGTCCTCTCCAGCAACTGGGGCCTGTCGGACACGCCCCCGATGGCCAGGCGCACGTCGGGCGCCTCCCCCGGGCGAGGACGGACAGACAGGGCCACGCCAACGATGGCCGGCGCAGTGGGCCGGCGGGCGACTTCATCGAAGAACCCATAATCGCGGGGCTGCGCGCAGGCGATCCGGACTTCGGCCACGTACTCGTCCGGCTGGCGCACCGTGGCGTTCGCACCGGTGAAGAAATCGTCGGCGGCGACGACGCGGGCTCCGCGTGCTGACCGCAATACGATGCGCGCGTTCAGCGCCACCGCGGCCAGGGGAAACTCGGCGGCAGGATCGGCTTGGGCCAATGATCCGCACACCGTGCCCCGGTTGCGGACTGCGGCGTTGCCGATGTGGGCAGCAGCCAGGGCTAACATGGGAGCGTGCGTGCGCAGGGCGGGATCGGTCTGCACATCGTCGTGGCGCGTCAGCGCCCCGATACGCAGCTCGGGCCCGTCGTCGCCCTGTACGTACCGCACCCCGCCCGCACCTTCCAAGCGGTTGATGTCGACCAGGACCTGCGGTGCACGCTGGCGCAACGCCAGCTCGGGAATCAGGCTCTGGCCGCCCGCCAGTATCGCAGCGCGGCTGCCGTGGCACGCCAGCGCAGCCAATAGCTCGTCTTCGGTGCGCGGCCGGAGATACGCGATGGGCGCGAGTTTCATGCAGGATCCGCTCCGCTCAGCGCACGCGGGCGTGGCGGGTGAGCCGGCGCTCGGCCAAGCCGATCAGGCCCATCATGACCATGCCCAGCAGGAACACGATCATGACCAGCGCCCAGAAGCGCGCCATCTCGAAGCTGTGCAGATAGCTCTCGAAAAGTGCGCCGAATCCGACCACGGCCACCACGATCTGGCCGATGATCACGCCCTTTATCCCGCGCACCACGCTGAGCCGGATGCCCGTCATGACTTCGGGCATGGCAGACGGCAGCATGATCTGTGTGAACATCTGCCAGCGTGAGGCACCGAGGCTGCGCGCCATCTCGAGCAGGGAGCGGTTGATGCCGACCATCCCCTCGCGGGTATCGATAATGATCACCCAGACCGCGAAGAGGAACACCGTCGCGACCACGGTTGCCTCGCCAATGCCGAGAATGGGCATCAAGGCCGGGACGACGGCGGTGAGCGGCGCCGAGATGAAGATGTTGACCCACACGTTCAGGATGCGGTCCACGGGCTTGAAACGCCCCATCAAGGCACCCACCGGGATGCCCACCAGGACGGACAGCAACATGCCTATCGCAAAGGCGCGTGCGGTGATGAGGAGCGCGTTCTTGAACGATTGCAGGCCCACCAACTCGAACGCCGTCTGCACGACGGCAGACAGTGCCGGAAACATGTCGTTGGCGGCGTAGCGCGCGGCGAGCTCCCACAAGACCGCCCAGGCCAACAGCGATAGGACGACGGGTTTTTGCTTGACCATGGCTCAGCGCAAATACTGTTTGAGTTGGGACCAGATATCGTCGACGGCATCGAGATAGCGCCGGTCGCGGCGGATTTCGTCGGGACTCGCGTTGCGGTCCATGCCTGGGCGCACGGTCTTGACGACTTTGCCCGGGTGGCGAGTGAGCAGGACGACTTCGTCGGAGAGATAGACCGCCTCTTCGATCGAGTGCGTCACGAAAATGACTGTCTTCTTCTCCACGCGCAGCAGCGAAAGCAGGTCCTCTTGGAGTTTGCGGCGCATCTGCTCGTCGATCGCTGAAAAAGGCTCGTCCATCAGCAACACGTCGGCATCGACCGACAAGGCCCGGGCAAGGCCGGCGCGCTGGCGCATGCCCCCGGACAATTCGTTCGGATATTTATCCTCGAAACCCGACAAGCCCACCTCATTGATGTAATGGCGGGCGACGGCTTCGCGCTTTTCCCTGGGCACGCCGCGCAGCTCCAGCCCGAAAGCGACGTTGCGCAGCACCGTGGCCCAAGGCATCAGTGCGAAATCCTGGAACACAAAGGCGCGATCCGGCCCCGGACCGTGCACGGTCTTGTCGTTGACCCGTATTTCGCCCGCGGTGGGCTCGATCAGGCCGGCGATGATCTTCAGCAGGGTCGTCTTGCCACAGCCGGACGGACCCAGCAAGGTCACCAGCTCACCGCGCGGAATGTCGAGCGAGACCTCCTCGAGCGCGGTGACGCCGTTCGGATAGCGCATGGTGATGCCGCGCGCCTTGATGATCGCGTCGGACGTGGTGTCGTTGACCGCGGGAACGGCCGCGATGCTGGGATTCGTGTTCATTTCTGCGAATGTTGCTGTCCGAGAGCGGCGAAAACGCGCCGCTCGATGATTTGTACGGCTGTCAACACCAAGGTGGCGAGCAGGATGATGGACAGGATGGCGGCGAACATCTCCGGATAGCGCGCGATCGACCGGTTGTAGCTGATGATGTCGCCGATGCCCGTGGGCGTAATCAGCAGTTCGGCCAGCACGATCCCGATGAACCCGCCCGATATGCCGAGCCGAAGCCCGGCGAAGATCATGCCGCTAGCGTGCGGAAGAATGATCTTGGTGACTTGCTGGCGCCGCGTCCCCATGAAGGAGCGAGCCATTTCGAGCAATGAGGCGTTGGTCTGCCGGATGCCGCTGTAGCAGTTCATCGCCACCATGGGCAGGGACAGAATCACGACGGCGATGATCTTCGCCGTGACGCCTATTCCATACAGGAAGGTGATGAGCGGAATGATGGCGGCCATGGGCGCGGTCTGCATGATGACCATTGCCGGATGCAGCGCCCACTCGACGATGCGCGACAAGCCCATGATCACGCCGCACGCGACGCCGAACACTGCGGTGATCAGCAGCCCCGCCGCCAGCGGCGGCAGGGTCTCGGCATACGCCTTCAGCAACTCGCCGCTGTACAGCAGCTGTGCGAGTGCTGCGACCACTTTGGAAAACGGCGGAAACGCCAGGCTGATCGGAATCCGCCCGGCGATCTCCCACAGCCCGAAAAAAAGCGCAAAGGACGCGAGCTTCCAGAGCAGCGGCGCATGACGGCGCAGGTGCCCGCCATGCCGGGCGCTTGCGGCGATGCCAGGGGACGGGATGGAGACGTCCGCGGTAGTGGTGTGCGGCATGATTCCCACGCGTGCTGTTATTGGGTTTGGAGAGCCTTTTGCGCGGCCTCGAGCGGCTTGAAGTCCCAGAACGCCTCGAGGTCACCCGCAACTTCCGGCTTCAGCTTGCCTGCCTGGCTGAGGAAATCGATGTCGGCCTTGGCCGCCACCTTGCCGCCGCCGTCCGCGGGGAAGATGTTCGCTGCCACGGCGCGCTGGAAGTACGGCGTGATTTCGGCTTCTTCCTTGGCCGACAAGTCGGGGAGCAGGCCCAGCTCTTTACGCTGTGCGGCCGGCCACGACGGATCGGCGACGGTGGCCTTGACGGCCTTGAGCAACTCCTCCATCAGGATCTGCACCGCTCGCTGGTTCTTCTGCAAGAACTGGGTGCTGACGTAGAACGTCGAGTCCGAAGCATCCTGGTCTTGCACGGGCAGCGCGCCGAAGCGCTTGGGATCGCTGTCGATCAATACCTTCGAGCTGGTCAGGTCCAAGTACGTGGCCTTGATGTTGCCGCGCTGCATCGCCACGACCCGCACTTCCGAACCGGGCACGTAGCTGATCTTGCCGAACTTGATGCCGGCCTTCTTTTCCATGATCTGGGCCATCGTTTCAGTGCCCGATCCGCGCGCGTGCACCGCGAAGGTCGCACCGTTCAGCGATTTCCAATCCGGGTAGACGGTCTTGTCGACCACCGGCACGTAGGCCAGCTTGCGGATCTGGTAGATGTTCCGGATGGGAGCCTTGAGGTTCGCGATGGCCTCGTACGAATCGCCCACCCCCATGTCGACCTGGCCGTTGAGGACGGCCTGGAAGGCGATGTCGTCCGACTTCAGCGCGGTCACCTCGATATCTACGCCGCGCTGTTTGGCGCGCGCGTAGGCGATCAGTTGCGGCAGGTCTTCCGCGGAAAACGAATCAGCCTCGGCAATGCGGATTTTCCCAACGCTCTGCGCACTGGCCATGCCCGTGGTGAACGCAATGCCCAGTGCAATGCCCATGACTTTCAGCAGCTTCATGCAAACCTCTCTCAGGAATATTCGTCAGGAAGACGGTGTGTTGGAGTAAGCGAAACAGATCCGGCTTACAGCGAAATACGTGACTGCCGAACCGCTTGGCATTCCGTGGTATTCCGGGCGTATACCGCTGTCACACCATCCCAAGGCAAGTTGTGTGCCACCGCCTGCGCGCGCTGCTTTCCTGGGCCATCAAGACGAACACCGTCTCAAAAAGTTAACTCAGTCGCAAAACAGTGCCTGGATGCACTCTTATTGCTCCATGCCCGCTCGATATTGGTGCGGCGATCTAGATCGGTGAGACAAATGCCGAGGTTTGGCAAGGGAAACCCCTTGGCACACAACTTGCGTTATGCCGGTATACCAATGGGATACAACCAAGGCCGCCGACGCGGCCGCTCTGGAGGATTTCGGCCATGGTCGACTCAATACCTTTGCCGGAAGGCACGACGCTCTGGATCGCGAACGCCCGGGTGCTAGTGCCCGGCGGCGACTGGCACGACCCGGCAGTGGCCGATATCGCCATACGCGACGACGTCATTCTCGGCGTCGCGCCCCGATACGGCCTGCGGCCAGGGCAAATTCCCCCGGAGAAGCTCGACGCGACCGGCCATCTGGTACTACCTGGCTTCGTCAACGCCCACTATCACTCGCACGATGTCTTGGCCAAAGGCACGCTCGAGCAGGTACCGCTGGAGCAATGGCGCCTTTATGCCTTGCCGGCGCAATATCCGCCGCGCTCGAAAGAGGAAGTGCGTGCGCGTACGCTGCTCGGCGCACTGGAGTGCCTGCGCTCCGGGATGACCACGGTGCAGGACATGCTCACGCTATACCCGTTCGACCCCGAACATCTCGACACCGTGATGCAGGCTTACGAGGATGTGGGCATTCGCGTCGTGTTCGCGCTGCAGTACGGGGACCGCAAGGGCCTGGACACCGTGCCCTTCTGGAAAGAGGTGTTTCCTCCCGAATATCACCACATGCTGTCGAGCGCGGCAGAACCCGAGAAGCGATTCGATCTCCTGGACTACTTCGAAAAAACCTGCCTGCAGGCACCTGCGAAGCCGTTGCGCCACTGGGCGCTGGGCCCGTCGTCTCCCGAGCGATGCACCACGGGGCTGATGGCGCGCACCATGGACCTGGCCAAGCGCTACGACCTCCCTGTGTATTCGCACATCTATGAGTCCAAGGGCATGGCACTGACCGCGCGCCAGGAGCTTGCCCAGTACGGCGGTTCGCTGATCCGCCGCCTGCACGCCGAAGGCTGCCTCGGCCCGCACATGAATTTTGCGCACAGCGTATGGCTGGCGCCCGACGAAATCGACCTGCTCGCGCAGGCGGGCGCGGGCACCGTGCTCAATCCCCAAGGCAACCTGAAGATGCAGTGCGGCCTGCCTCCCATCAAGCTGCTGATGCGGGCCGGCGTACGCATCGGCCTGGGCTGCGACAACTGCAGTTGCTCCGACGCGCAGAACATGTATGCGGCCATGAAACTCTTCTCGCTATTGGCCGTCGTCAGCGACCTGCGCAAAGGTCCCCCGCCCGCGATGGAAGCCCTCAAGGCCGCGACCGAAGGCGGCGCCGACGGCGCCCGGCTGGGCGACACCATCGGGCGCATCGCCCCGGGGTACCAAGCCGACCTCTCCATCCTGGATCTCTCTGACCCAAGTTTCGTGCCGCTCAACAGCGTGGCGCGCCAACTGGTCAATATCGAAGGCGGGCGCGCAGTCAAGCACGTGATGGTGGGCGGCCGCTGGGTGATCCGCGACCGGCGCGTCACCACCATCGACGAAGCCGCCGTGTTCGAGGAAGTCGAAGCCGTCATGCCGACCTTCCGCAGTGATTTCGAGGCCATCGTCCAGCGCATCGCCACGCTCCAACCCTGGCTGGACGAGGCGCAGGAAAAAATGGACGCGGCCGACGTCGGCATCGAACGCCTGCCTCGCTTGTCGTAATGCACAGGACCGAACAAAGCAAGGAAGAGGACATGAGCCTCCCGGTACAGGAACCCGAGACGCTCGACGCAAGCGCCCCTGCCGCCCCAGAGCCGGGAGGGCTGGTCGAACGAGTCCATGCGCAACTCTACGACATGGTCCTCAAGCATGAGATCCCGCTCGGCACGCCGATATCAGAGCGCCAGCTTTCGCTGCAGCTGGGCGTGTCGCGCACGCCGCTGCGTGAAGCATTGCGACGGCTCGAGGGAGAAGGCTTCATCCGCCGCAATCGCGGCGTGCTGGAGGTGCGCCGCATCACGCTCGAAGAATTCCTCGACCTGCTCAAGATCCGCAAGGTACTCGAGGCAGAGGCGGCCGCGCTCGCTGCGGGCTCCATCGATCCCGCCACGGTCGACGACCTGCGCCAACGCCTGACCCAGCTGGCCGAAGAGGAACACCCCGACAACCATGAGCGCGTGTCGCTCGACCTCGAACTACATCGCACCATTTGCGCCGCGTGCGGCAACGAAACCATGGCCAAGCTGATCGAGGAGCTGCGCCGCAAGTCCATGCTGTTCGCAACGCCTCCGGCGCCACAGGACTTCCGTGCCTCCGTGGCCCAGCACCTGGCATTGCTGGAGGCCCTGTCCGCCGGTGACGCCGCACGCGCGCGGCAGGCCATGGCCGATCACCTCGACAAGACCTTGGCCAACGTTCTTTCCCGTCTTCTCAAGCGCTGAGCGCTTGCTGGCCCCACCCCCTTCCATGAGTGAACCCATCATGACCGACACCGCGAATGACACCGCCAAGCTTCCCTTGATGTTCCAGCCGATCACCTTGCGCGGGCTGACCGTGAAGAACCGCGTCGTCGTCTCTCCCATGTCCCAATACAGTGCCGTGGACGGCTGCCCCACCGACTGGCACCTGGTCCACTTGGGCAAATTCGCGACCGGCGGCGCGGGCATCATCTTCTGCGAGGAAACTTCGGTTTCGGAACGCTCTCGCAAGACCTACGATTGCCCGGGCATCTACACCGACGCCCAGGCCAAGGCTTGGCGCCGCATCACTGACTTCATCCGCAACCAAGGCGCGGCCTCCGCCATCCAGTTGGGACACGCGGGCCGCAAAGTCGCCACGCGCGCACCTTGGGACGGCTTCGCGCCGCTGGGCCCTGAGGATGCGAAAGTGGGCCGTCCGCCCTGGGCGGGCCTGGCACCCAGCCCCATACCCTTCAAGGAAGGGGCCATGGTTCCCAAGGAAATGGACCACGACGACATCCGCTACGTGATCCAGCTGCACGTCGACGCTGCCAAGCGCTCCCTCGATGCCGGCTTCGACATCTGCGAGATCCACGGCGCGCACGGTTACATCATCCAGCAGTTCCTGTCCCCCATCACCAACCATCGCACTGACGGATACGGCGGCGACATTGAAGGACGCATGCGCTTCTGCCTGGAGCTCGTCGAAGCCGTACGCGCCGTCTGGCCGGCCGACCGGCCCCTGTTTTTCCGCGGTTCGTGCGTGGACGGACGGGGCGGCATCTGGAGCATGGATGACACGGTGGTATTGGCCGCCCGCCTGAAGGAGCGCGGCGTAGACGTTTTCGACTGCTCCTCGGGCGGCATCGAAGGTCCGCTCACCCTGCACGTCGTGCCTCGCGTGCCGGGCTATCACGTCCCGTTCGCGAGCCGCATCCGCAGGGAGGTTGGCATCCGGACCATGGCCGTGGGCCTGATCCGCGAAGCCGAGCAAGCCGAAGGCTATTTGCAAGCGGGCGATTGCGACTTCGTTGCGCTGGCGCGCGAAATGATGTGGGACCCGAACTGGGCCGTGCATGCGGCAGCCACGCTGGGCGTACCCAACCCGCACAACCTGCTCCCCCGCAACTACGCGTGGTGGCTGCAGCGACGCGCAGAAACGCTCGCGCTGGCCGCCAACGCCCAGCAGCGCTAAGCGGCGCCCCTTCCGTCCGGTCCCGGGAGTCGCTGCTTGCCATCTGGAACAAGTTCGGCAGGACCGCACCGGGACCAGACGACAGTCTTTTGCGGGAGCTACGGCAGACGGCTTTTTTCGGCGCTCGCCTGCCTGCGGGCCGCTGCCACCGCCGCCCGCCGCGGCGCCTTGTGGGTTTTCCAAGCTGGCCCGATGAGGCGCATGCCAACGGTGCGCTTGACGGCGGAAACGACGTAAAGCCCACCGCAAACGGGCCACCATCGCTCTCCCGCGCGCTCCATGAAAGCGTATCGGCGCAGCCATTTGTCCGTCCGGCACGGCGGCGCATATACCCCGAAGCGGCCGCTTTCCACTTCGAACGACAAAAGCTTCAGCCAATCCTTCAAACGCACCGGCGACAACGGCTGCACGCCGGCCGGCAAGAATGGACGGCCGCGCCCGAGCATGCGCCCGGCACCCCACAGGCTCCAGGGGTTGAATCCGGTGATCACCAGGCGGCCTTCCGGGATGAGCACGCGTTCAGCCTCCCGCAGGACTTGGTGCGGATCGGACGAACACTCGAGGGTGTGGGGCAACACCAGCAGGTCCAAGCTTTGCGTATCGAACGGCAAGGCCTCCACGTCGGCAACCACGAAAGCGTTCCAGCGCTGTCGCTGGACCTCGGTCGGCATGGCCCCGGCGACGTACCCCTTGAACGGCATGCGATTGGCGCGCAAGGCATCCAGCTCGGCCAATCCCGCCTGCATGGCATGGAAGCCAAACACGTCGGAGACTGCCTCGTCGAGGCGCTCCTGCTCCCAAGCCAGGGCATGGCGGCCGGGGTCGGTCGCCAACCACGCAGCTAGTTCTACAATCGGAGTGTCCTGGACGTCAGACGGCAGCATCGAAATGAAAGACTCGGTGAAAGAAAGCAAGCATTCGGCCGGCATCCACGATGCCGGGACAAGAGCGGGAATTAGCGGTATCCCTGCCTTCAATGACAATTATCTGTGGCTGGTCAGGCAAGGTACGCTGGCGGCCGTCGTGGATCCGGGCGACGCCGCGCCTGTCATGGCGGCGCTGCAGCAGCAGCGGGTGCAGCTTCGTGCCATTCTACTGACTCATCACCACAAGGACCATGTCGGTGGAGTCCTGGAGTTGGTCGAACGAACCGGTGCCACCGTATTCGGCCCGGCTAGCGAGAAGCTGCCCCATTGCGACCGCCGGCTCTCCCAGGGCGACCGCGTGACCCTGCCCGAGCTGGACCTGGACCTGGAAGTCCTCGACGTGCCTGGCCACACGGCAGGCCACATCGCGTACGCCGGGCGGGCGGGAGGCGTCGAGCCGCTCGTATTCTGCGGCGACACGCTGTTCGCCTCGGGTTGCGGACGCCTGTTCGAGGGCACGCCGCGGCAAATGCATGAATCGCTCGCGAAGCTGGCCGCGCTGCCGGACGAGACCCGCGTCTACTGCGCGCACGAATATACGCTGTCCAACCTGGCCTGGGCGCGCGCCGTCGAGCCGGACAACGCCGCACTTCGCGAATGGCATGAGCAGGCCGGCCAAATGCGGGATCGCGACCAGCCCACCGTTCCCACGACCTTGGGTCTCGAACGGCAGGTCAACCCCTTCCTGCGCACGGCGCATCCCCAGGTCGCGGCGGCGGCGGCGGCCCACGCCGGCAAGCCGCTGGCGGATGAGGTGGAGGTCTTCGCTGCGCTCCGCGAGTGGAAAAACCATTTCCGGTAGAGCTGTGCGCATCTTGCTCCCATCTGTTTGCAATCGCTGCCAAAAGCCGTGAAGTTGTAAAAACGGGTTGACGAGGGCTGCTGCCGGTTCGTACTATGCCGCGCTAAATACCCCATCATTCCCGTGGCCGGAGGCCTCCTGGCCAACCTGGAAGAGCCTGCGGCTCCTTAATTTTTTGAAACTGTCTCCCCTGGCCCCGTCTCCCCGTTGACGAGGCCAAGCGAGGCACGTGGTCAAGGACAACATCAACATGCAATTGCGCCCCCGCGGCCTATGGAATCTGCGGGCGGGCGTCCTTCTTGGCCGTCCAGCCTCTTCGCTCAGTCCCCTGCTCGCCGGGTGCGTGATGGCCCTGGCCGGTTGCGCCTCGGTGCAGGGCCCGGCAGCTTCCGGCACCGCCGGCCAGGCGCCGGTCGCCCAGCCCGGCGCGATCGACGCTGCCGCGCACCAGCCCGCGCCGGCGGGATTTTCGTCCCAACGCACCGCCCGCGCGGCGGATGCGGCGCATGGGACGGGACGCCGCATCGACGCTCCGCTGGCCCGCGCCTCCAGCGATGAAGGACTGCAGCCCGCCACGGTCGACCTGACGGTCCAGCCGCCTGACATCTGGACCCGCATCCGCCGCAGCTTCGCGGTGCCGAACATCGATACCCCGCTGGTCAAGGAGTGGGAGAACTTCTATGCGTCGCGCCCCGATTACTTGCGGCGCTCGGCCGAACGCGCCGGCAAATACCTCTATTACATCGTCGAAGAAATCGACCAGCGGGGCATGCCCACGGAGCTCGCGCTGCTGCCTTTCGTGGAAAGCTCCTACGACCCTTGGGCGCTGTCGCGGTCGCAGGCCTCGGGCCTGTGGCAATTCATCCCGGCTACAGGACGCGGCTTCAACCTGAAGCAGGACTGGTGGCGCGACGAGCGCCGGGACCCCATCGCCTCCACGAAGGCGGCCATGGACTATCTGCAGTACCTGTTCGACTTCCACGGCGATTGGCACCTGGCGCTCGCCTCCTACAACTGGGGCGAAGGGTCGGTCAAGCGCGCCATGGAGAAGAACGCCGCGCGCGGGCTGCCGACCGACTACCTGTCGCTCGACATGCCCGACGAAACGCGCAACTACATCCCGAAGCTGCAGGCCATCAAGAACATCATCTCCGATCCCGAGGCCTACCAGATCTCGCTCCCGGCGATCGAGAACCAGCCGTACTTCGTCACCATCACCAAGAGCCGGAACATCGACGTCAAGCTCGCCGCGCAGCTCGCGGAAATGCCGCTGGAAGAATTCAAGGCGCTCAATCCCTCGTTCAACCGCGGCGTCATCCTCGGCAGCGACGAGCCGACGCTGCTGCTGCCGGCTGACCGCATCGGCATTTTCGAGGCCAACCTCCGGGCGTACAACGGCGCGCTGTCGTCCTGGCATACCCATAAGCTGCAGCGCGGCGAAACCTTGGCCAGCGTGGCAAAGAAATACGGCACCTCGGTCGCCACCCTGCGCCGGGCCAATGGCCTGGGCTCGCGCTCGAAAATCGGCGCGGGCGACATCCTGATGGTCCCGACCGGCAAACAGGCCGAACCGACGCTGGTGGCGAGCACCGGCCCGACCCCCATGCGGGCGTCTGCCACCGGGAGCCGGGCGGCGAAGGCGAACGTGCGCACGCACAAGGTCCGCAAGGGAGAAACGCTCAGCTCCATCGCCCGCAAATACGGCACCTCGGTCAATCAGCTGCGCTCGCTGAACCGGATCAAGGGCTCCTCGCTGAACGTCGGCCAAACCCTGCAAATACCCGGCACGGGCGTCAGGGGGTGAGGCGGAGGCACCCGCCGGCACGCAGCAGCGTGCGGGCGGGCCGTATACTCTCGCTATTGATTACTCGTTTCACAGGAACCCTCCGAACATGGGCTTTCTCGCCGGTAAACGCATCCTGGTCACCGGGGTGCTGTCCAATCGCTCCATTGCCTACGGTATCGCCAAGGCTTGCCGCCGCGAAGGCGCGGAACTCGCGTTCACCTACGTGGGCGAACGCTTCAAGGATCGCATCACCGAGTTTGCAGCCGAATTCGACAGCCAGTTGGTCTTCCCCTGCGACGTCGCGGACGACGCCCAGATCGAAGCCGTATTCGCGGAGCTCGGCAAGACCTGGAACAAGCTCGACGGCCTGGTGCACGCCATCGGCTTCGCGCCGCGCGAAGCGATTGCCGGCGACTTCCTCGACGGCCTCACGCGCGAGAATTTCCGCATCGCCCACGACATCTCGGCCTATAGCTTCCCCGCCATGGCCAAGGCTGCGTTGCCCCTGCTGCAAGGTCCCGAGGGCAAGGGCCCGGGCGCGGTGCTGACGCTGAGCTACCTCGGCGCGGAGCGCGTGGTAGACAACTACAACACCATGGGCGTGGCCAAGGCCGCGCTCGAGGCCGCCACCCGCTACCTCGCCTCTTCGCTCGGCCCCCGCGGCATCCGCGCCAACGCCATCTCGGCCGGCCCCATCAAGACGCTGGCGGCAAGCGGCATCAAGGATTTCTCCAAGATCCTGAATTTCGTGGAAACCTACGCCCCCCTGCGCCGCAACGTCACCATCGACGACGTCGGCAATGTGGCGGCTTTCCTGCTCTCGGACCTCGCAGCGGGCATCACGGGCGAGGTGACGCACGTCGACGCCGGGTTCTCGACGGTCGTCCCCGGCATAGGCTGATCTTTCGCATCTTGCGGCTCCGGCCGGGGCCGCAATCTCCCCTCAGCCTTCCCGTGGCACGAAGGCGCTCCTGTCGATCCCGTGCCGCTGCAGCTTGTCGTAGAAAGTCTTGCGCGGGATGCCCAGGGCCTGCAAGGTGGCTTTGACGTCGCCCCGGTGCCGCGCCAACGCTTCCCGTATCAGTTCCGCCTCATAGCGCTCCACCCGCTCAGGCAGGGAAGCCTGCTGCGGCGCATCGTCCTCTCCCGTTTCCTCGATGCCCAGCACCACGCGCTCTGCGTAGTGCATGAGTTCGCGCACGTTGCCGGGCCAGGCATGCGTGCGTAGATGATGACGGACGGCGGGCGTGACCGCCGGCGGCTCCATCTTGAAGCGCGCAGCGGCCTGGGACGCGAAATAGGCGAACAAGAGCGGGACGTCCTCCCTGCGCTCCCGCAAGGGCGGCACCCTGACCGTCACGACGTTCAGTCGATGAAACAAGTCTGCCCGGAACGTACCGCGCTGGGCAGGATCGCTGAGGTCCACCTTGGTCGCGGCCACGACGCGCAAGTCCACGGGCCGCACTTCGTTCGTCCCGAGTGGCGAAACGGTTCGCGTTTCCAGCACGCGCAAGAGCTTGACCTGGGCCGACAGGGGCATGCTCTCGATTTCATCGAGGAACAGCGTCCCGCCGCTCGAGTACTCGATGCGGCCAACCCGCCGCCGCTGTGCGCCGGTGAAGGCCCCGGCCTCGTGGCCGAACAGTTCGCTTTCCAGGACCGTATCGGGCAACGCCCCGCAATTGAGCGCGACGAAAGGATGAGCGTGGCGCGCGCCCCAGGCATGCAGCGCCTGGGCGACGACTTCCTTGCCAGCGCCGGTCTCGCCTAGCACCAGCACGTCTACGTCCGCAGTCGCCAGGTGCCGCAGGGTCTTGCGCAGACGCTGCATGGCGGGTGCTTCGCCGATCAAGGGCAAGTTCTCGCCCGCTTCCTGCGCGAGCCGCGTAAGCCGGCGGTTGTCCAGTACCAGGCGGCGCTTGTCCAGCGCGTTGCGCACCGTCGTCGCCAGCCGCTCGGCCGGATAGGGCTTGGCGAGAAAGTCGTAGGCGCCGTCGTGCATGGCCGCCACGGCCATGTCCACATCGCCGTGGCCGGTAATGAAAATCACTGGCAGGTCGGGATCCTTTTCGCGCAGGCGGCGAAACAACTCCAGGCCGTCCATGACGGGCATGCGCACGTCGGTCACCACCACCCCTGGGAAATCGGCCGATACCCGCTCCAGCGCCTCGGCTGCCCCGCCGGCGGCCTCCACGTCGAACCCGGCCAACTCCAGCGTCTGCAAATTGGCCGCGCGCATGGCGGGGTCGTCATCCACGAACAGTACGCGGTTGACGGGAGCGGTAGACGGCTTCGGGGGAACGGAGGAACGATCGGCGTTCACGAGGTGGCCTCGGGAAGGTGAATGGTGAAACGGGCGCCGCATCCGGGCTGGGACTGGACCGACAGCGAGCCGCCGAAATCGGCCACGATGTCCCGGCTGATCACCAGGCCCAAGCCTAGGCCGCGCGGCTTAGTCGTCTGGAAAGGCGTGAACAGCGATGCCGTGATGCTCTCGGGAAGGCCCGGGCCGTTGTCGGCCACGACGAGTGCGACGCGGGAACCATCCCGATAGGCGCTCACCGTGATCCGGGGCTCCGCAGCCTGCTCAAGCGCATCGATCGCGTTCTGCAGGAGATTCACCAGCACTTGCTCGAGGCGAACCCGCTCCGCCTTCACGGCCAGCCCAGGCTCGGACGCCGAGCGGTGAAGCGCGATGCCGCGACGGCGCAACTGAAACCCCACCAAGGTCAGCGCGCCGTCGATGGCGACCTCCACCGGAACGCGGCCGTCCGCCACCGGGGCGCTCTTGCGGGAAAAAGTGCGGAGCTCGTCGGTGATGACGCCTATCCGCTCAGTCAGCGCAGCGATCGCAGCCATGTTGCCGCGCACGCGATCCAGGACGCCTCGCTCCAGGAACACCGCCGAATTGTCGGCATAGCTCCGGATGGCCGCCACCGGTTGGTTGATTTCGTGCGCGACGCCGGCGGTGATTTGCCCCAGGAAAGCCAGTTTGTTGGCTTGGACGAGCTCCTCCTGCAACGAGTGCAGCTCGGCCTCGGCCCGCTGCCGGTCTTCCATCTCGGCACGCAATTGTGCATTGGCCTCGCGCAGCTCCCGCGTGCGCGCCGCCACGCGGGACTCCAACTCCTGGCGTATGGCTTCCTGCGCGCGCACGCGATCCTGGATGCGATGCCGCCTGTGCATCCAAATGCCCGCCGCAAGCAGCGTGCATAGCACGGCCAGCGCGGCCTTCAGGCGGGCATCCGCCACGGCGCGCTCGGTGGCCTCGCCCGTCGCGCTCAGGAGATGGAATTGCCATGGCTCCCCCGGTACCGGGGCCTGCACGTGGAGGAAGGGCTCTTCGTCGCGCCCTGGAAGCTGCACCGTCACCCGGCCGGCCGAGTCCGGGCGGAGGGGCAGCGGCGTCAACGGCGCGTCGCCGAATTGCAGGCTCGTCCGCAGCGCCTCCCGCTCTTCGGGAGAAAGCGGCCTTTCAGTCAGGAAGCGCCATGATTCGACAGACGACAACAACACCACGCCGCGCTCGTCGGTGACGAATACAGGCGCCGGGAATTTGCGCCAGCCCGCTTCGACCGTGCCGAACTCGACCTTGACCACGATCACGCCCAGCGGGCGGCCGTCTTGCTCGAGCCGGCGCGCGAGATACAGGCCGGGCTCATTGCTGACATTGCCCAAGGCGAAGTACTCGGAGCGGCCCGCGTGGACAGCTCCCTGGAAATAAGGGCGGAAGGCGAAATTCGAACCGACGAAGCTCGCCGGCAGATTCCAGTTACTGGCGGCTACGCCCGTCCCGCTCAGGTCGAGCAAATAGATGACGGCAGCCCCCGTGTCCCGGCTCAGGGCCTCGAACTTCAAGTTCAACGCCTGATAGCCTGCCGGATCGCCAGACAGCAGCGCACCTTTCACTTCGGAATCCTGCGCCAGCACGAAAGGAAGCGAACGCTGCTTGTCGAGCTCGCTCGTCAACAGCGTGACCTTGAGGGCAGCGGCAGCGCTCGCGTCGTCCAATAGGTCGGCATGCGCCTGCTTGCGACCGACGTGCCCGGCGCCCCACAAGGCAACGAGCAAGACCGCAGCGCCTGCAAGCGCAAAAAGGATCCACGCGCGGCGGTGGCCCGCCAAGGTGGGCGCGGGAACGCTAGGAGAAAAAGGAGTGGAAAAGGAAGACATCTCGGAGAGGCCGTTGTGCGAATTATCGCACTCCCTTCTTGCCATTGGGCGGAAATCCGCACATCCGGCATGGAATGAAGCCGGCCTGAAAAAATTTTCTTTAACTAAATCAATAGGTTAGAAGAAACGACCTCCTCACCTCGCCCGGCATGGGGATTGCAAGAAAGGCTTCAACGAAGTTCGCCCGAACTTTGGAGATTGTTGAAAACGAGGCGCCGTCTCCTTCTCAACCGGAGACGTGAAGCCGCAGGAAGGGGACGTCCCAATGATCGAAGTATCCAGCACGGCGCCCACGCCCGTGCACAAGAAAAAGTTCTATCAAATCCTCTACGTTCAGGTGCTCTTCGCCATTGCGGTAGGCATCCTGCTGGGCCACTTCTATCCCCAGGCCGGGGAAGCCATGAAGCCCCTGGGCGATGCATTCATCAAACTCGTCAAGATGATCATCGCCCCGGTCATTTTCCTGACCGTCACGACCGGCATTGCCGGCATGCGCGACCTACAGCGCGTCGGCCGCGTCGTCGGCAAGGCCATGATTTATTTCCTCGTCTTCTCCACGCTCGCGCTGTGCATCGGGATGATCGTGGCCAACGTCGTCCAGCCCGGCACAGGCCTGCACATCGATCCCGCGACGCTAGACGCCAAAGCCGTCGCCAGCTATTCCGCCAAGGCGCACGACCAGACGCTGGTCGGCTTCCTGATGAACATCATCCCCAACACGGTGGTCAGCGCGTTCGCCGGCGGCGACATCCTGCAGGTGCTCTTTTTCTCGGTGCTTTTCGGCATCTCGCTCGGCGCCATCGGCGACAAAGGCATGCCGGTGCTGAACTTCCTGCACTCCATCTCGTCGGCCTTCTTCAAGTTGGTCGCCATCCTGATGAAGGCGGCGCCCATTGGCGCGTTCGGGGCCATGGCCTTTACCATCGGCAAGTACGGAATCGGCTCCGTCGCCAACCTGGCATGGCTGGTCGGGACGTTCTACCTGACCTCCATCCTGTTCGTGCTAATCGTGCTGGGCGCAGTTGCGCGGTACAACGGCTTCTCCATCCTCAAGCTGATCCGCTACATCCGCGAAGAACTGCTGCTCGTGCTCGGCACCAGCTCGTCCGAGGCGGCCCTGCCCACCCTGATGGAAAAAATGGAGCGCGCGGGTTGCGCCAAGCCGGTCGTGGGCCTGGTCATTCCCACCGGCTATTCATTCAACCTGGACGGCACCAACATCTACATGACGCTGGCAGCGTTGTTCATCGCGCAGGCAATGGACATCCAGCTGCCCCTCGGCGACCAGCTCCTGCTCCTGGCCGTAGCCATGCTCAGCTCCAAGGGTGCAGCGGGCATCACCGGCGCCGGCTTCATCACCCTCGCGGCCACGCTGTCAGTGGTGCCGTCCGTGCCCGTGGCCGGCATGGCGCTCATCCTCGGCATCGACCGTTTCATGTCGGAATGCCGTGCGCTCACCAACCTGATCGGCAACGCGGTGGCCAGCGTAGTCGTGGCCCGCTGGGAAGGCGCGCTGGACAAGGGAATGCTGGACAAGGCCCTGAACTCGGCGGGCGCCAAGCCCGCCGCACCCGCCTTCGAAAACGAGGGCCTGGTTCCCGCCCATCACTGAACGCATCTCGGCGCAGGCTACGCCGGGGTCCAGGAAAAAAGGCATGCCAAGGCATGCCTTTTCCTTTTGCGACACCTCGAAAAAAGAAAGCCACCCGGGGGTGGCTTTCTTCGCGGCACCTAGCGCCCAATCAAGCGCGCTTGACCTTTTCGAGCATCTTGAAGATGCTCTTGGGGGCCCCGACGAACAGACGCTTGAAGGGCTTGCCCAGGCAGCGGCGCTCGAGGGTGTTGCGGCGCGTGCGTTTCTTTTCCGCCATGTTGATCTCCAGTCATTGAATCCGGCTAACCCGTAATTCTAACGGATCTCGGCGAATGCCGGGAAATGCGGGCACCGCGCTTCAGCGGGGCGGAACGCCGCCCACGACCTCCGTGGTTTTCTGTTCCGCCTTGCCGAGCACGCGCGCCAGCGCCTTCTCGGTTTGATGGGAAATGAGCTGCCAGGTTCGCCTGGCCTCGGGAATGGTATGGACGGCGACAGTTCCCGCAACGATCACGACCGCGATCGTGACCAGCGCCGCCACGCGCAGGCTGCGCGGCGGTGGCGGGACGTCGCCAAGCGTGGGCGGCGGGACGTACATCCCGGCCTCGGCGCCCAGCGGATCGAGAGTCGACGATTTGCGCTTGTTCATACAGCTATCCTAACGTGGCGTACCGTCTGCGGTTTGCGCTCTCTTGTTACGTAATTTTGTCAAACGTTGCGATTTTCGCAACGTCTGCGAACCGGCTACGATTGAAGGATTGCCGGCCTTTTTCCGGCCCTACATGCGAACGATGTCCTCCGCCTCCCCTGCTCCCGACGTCCCCCTGGCCCCGCCCGCCGAACCCGAGATCCGCGTGGTCGGGGCACGCCAGAACAACCTGAAGAATCTCAGCCTTTCCATCCCGACCAATGAGCTCGTGGTGGTGACCGGCGTATCCGGCTCAGGCAAGAGTTCGCTCGTCTTCGACACCTTGTACGCGGAAGGCCAGCGCCGCTATGTCGAGACATTCTCTCCGTACGCGCGCCAGTTCCTGGACCGCATGGACAAGCCGCAGGTCGACCGGATCGAGGGCATCCCGCCCGCCATCGCCATCGACCAGACCAACCCGGTGCGTACCTCGCGCAGCACCGTGGGCACGATGACGGAGCTCAACGATCACCTCAAGCTGCTGTTCGCGCGGGCCGGGCGGCTCTTCTGCCGCCAGTGCGCCCGGCCGGTACAAAAAGACACGCCCGAGTCCATATACGCTTCCCTGGCCCGCCGCGCGGCCGAGGCGGGCGACCCGCGGCTGATCGTCACCTTTCCAGTCCAAGTTCCTGCGAACTATACGGAAGAAGAAATCCGTGGCTTCCTGGAACGCCAGGGCTATACCCGGGTGCACGCCCAGCGCAAGGCGGGAAGCGGAAAGAACGCGGTACAGGTGCTGGACGTGGTCCAGGACCGCTTCCGTTTCGGCAATGCCGAACGCGCACGCGTCATGGAAGCGCTGGACGCCGCGCTGCGGCTGGGGGCGGGCCGCGTGGATGTACGCGCCGTAGACGCCGAGGGCAACGAGACCGCGCACTGGAAATACAGCGACGAGCTGCACTGCGCCGAGTGCGACATCGCGTACGCCTCGCCCACGCCCAGCGCATTCTCGTTCAATTCGCCGCTCGGCGCGTGCGAAACCTGCCGCGGGTTCGGCCGGGTCATCGGCATCGACTACGGGCTGATCATCCCCGACGAAAACAAGACGCTGCGCGGCGGTGCCATCAAGCCGTGGCAGACGGCGAGCTACAAGGAGTGCCAGGACGAACTAGTGAAGTACGCGACTCGCGCCGGCATTCCCTTGGACGTTCCGTGGCGCAAGCTCACCCCTGCGCAGCGCGATTGGGTGTTGAATGGCACTCCGGACTGGAAGGGAGGCAGCGACGCCTGGAAATACCAATGGTACGGCGTCAAGCGCTTCTTCGATTGGCTGGAAACCAAGGCCTACAAAATGCATATACGCGTGCTACTGTCGAAGTATCGCGCGTACACGCCCTGCCCCGACTGCAACGGCGCCCGGCTGAAGCCGGATTCGCTGCTCTGGCGCGTGGGAACCAAGGCCGAGGCCGACCTGATCTTGCCTGAGTCGGACGATCGCTACGTCCGCTTCCGGCCGCTGCACGTCGCCTGGGACCAGGCCACGCTCGATGCGCTGCCCGGCCTATCCATCCACGATCTGATGCTGCTTCCCATCGAACGCGTACGCGTATTTTGCGACGCGCTGCGCTTCGAAGGCGTCATGGACGCGGCCACAGAGTTGCTGCTGCAGGAAGTCCGCGCGCGGCTCAAGTTCCTGTGCGACGTGGGGCTGGGCTACCTGACGCTGGACCGGCAAAGCCGCACGCTTTCAGGAGGGGAAGTCCAGCGCATCAACCTCACGACCGCACTCGGCACTTCTTTGGTGAATACGCTGTTCGTGCTGGACGAGCCTTCCATCGGCCTGCATCCGCGCGACATGAACCGCATCGTCGAGGTCATGCATCGACTGCGCGATGCCGGCAACTCGCTGGTGGTGGTCGAGCATGACCCGCAAGTCATGCTGGCGGCGGACCGCATCATCGACATCGGCCCGGGGCCGGGCGAGCGCGGAGGCCAGATCGTGTTCAATGGCTCGCCCGCGCAGCTGCGCCAGGCGCGCACGCTCACCGGCGACTATCTCTCCGGCCGCCGCCATGTCGCCGCCCCGCGCCCCATGCCCGTCACGCCCGGCACGCCGCGGCTGATCGTGGAAGGCGCGCGCGAGCACAACCTAAAGAACATCACGGTGGAATTCCCGCTCGGCCGCCTGGTGTGCGTGACCGGTGTCTCCGGCTCGGGCAAGTCGACGCTGGTGCAGGACGTCCTCTACCCCGCCCTGCTCAAGCTCAAGGGCAAGCCGACGGAGGCGGCGGGCGCGCACGACCGCATCCTCGGTGACGACTGGATCGTGGACGTAGTCATGGTCGATCAGTCGCCTATCGGCAAGACGGCGCGCTCCAACCCGGCCAGCTACGTGGGTGCGTTCGACGGTGTGCGCAAACTCTTCGCCCAGGCGCGCCTGTCCAAGGAGCGCGGCTACACCGCCGGGATGTTCAGCTTCAATGCCGGCGACGGCCGCTGCCCTACCTGTGGCGGAACGGGCTTCGAACACGTCGAGATGCAGTTCCTGTCCGATGTGTACCTGCGCTGCCCTGACTGCGACGGCACGCGCTTCCGCCCCGAAATCCGCGAGGTCACGATCGAGCGCAAGGGCCGCTCGGCCTCGATCTCCGACGTGCTGGAAATGACGGTGACCGAGGCCCTGGATTTCTTCGAGGGCGAGCGGGACATCCAGCTGGGGCTGTCACCGCTGGCCGACGTCGGCCTCGAATACGTGCGCCTGGGACAGCCGGTCCCAACTCTCTCGGGCGGTGAGGCGCAGCGCCTCAAGCTGGCGGGCCACTTGGCCGAGGCGGCACGCTCGGGCATCGCGGCCATCGGCGCGAAGCTTTCGAAGAAGGGCAGCCTGTTCCTGTTCGACGAACCCACGACCGGCCTGCACTTCGACGATATCTCGCGCCTGATGGGCGCCTTCCGCAAGCTGTTGGCGGCCGGCCACACGCTCATCGTCATCGAGCACAACCTGGACGTCATCCGTGCCTCGGACTGGCTGATCGACCTGGGCCCCGAAGGCGGCGACGCAGGCGGCGAGGTCATCGTCGCGGGCACGCCGCAGGACGTCATGAGGCACCCGGCCTCCCACACGGGCCGCGCGCTGCGCGAATACGAAGCGCAGATCGGCCAGGCCGCCGATGCGCCCGCCCAGGCGCCAGAAGAAGCGCAGCTGGGCGCGCCCACCGTCGTGGCTGAGCGCATCGAGCCCTATGGGGCGGACGGTAGCCACGAGCCCGCAGGCATGCCGCTGCAGAACGTGCTGGCGCAGCGCCGCCGCACCTCGCGCGCGATCGAGATCAAGAACGCGCGCGAACACAACCTCAAGAACGTGGACGTGGAAATTCCGCGCGGCGCGTTTACGGTGATCACCGGCGTGTCGGGTTCGGGCAAATCAACGCTGGCCTTCGACATCTTGTTCAACGAAGGCCAGCGCCGCTACCTGGAATCGCTGAACGCCTATGCGCGCTCCATCGTCCAGCCGGCCGGCAAGCCGGACGTCGATGCGATCTTCGGCATCCCGCCGACGGTCGCCATCGAGCAGCGCACCAGCCGCGGCGGCCGCAAGTCCACGGTCGCAACCATGACCGAGACGCACCATTTCATGCGCCTCCTGTACATGAAGCTGGGCACGCAGTACTGCCCCGACTGCGAGGTGCCGGTCGAACCCCAAACCTTCGACCTGATCGTCGGCCGCGTCATGCGCGAGCTCAAGGGCCAACACGTGGGCGTGCTCGCGCCGCTGGTCAAGGCGCGCAAAGGCTACTACACCGACCTCGCGAAATGGGCCGCCAACAAGGGGTACACCCACCTGCGGGTGGACGGCGCCTTCATTCCGACAGCGAAATGGCCGCGCCTGGACCGCTTCAAGGAGCACGACATCGAGCTGCCAGTGGCCGATTTCATCGTGGATCCGGCCAACGAGGCCCAGCTGCGGGCGGCCGTGCACGAGGCCCTGGAACACGGACACGGCGTCATGAGCGTGGTCTGGCCCCTGGAGAAACTGCGGGCCGCCATGGCGAGCGGCGACGCTGCGCCCGCCCCCGACCTCGAACAACGCGTGTTCTCTGTCAAGCGGGCCTGCCCGTCGTGCGGCCAGAGCTTTCCCGAGCCCGACCCGCGCATGTTCTCTTACAACTCCAAGCACGGCTGGTGCCCGGCGTGCTTCGGGACGGGCGTCAAGCTGCCCGGCTTCGACGCGGAACAGACAGGGGAAGAAGCCGCTTGGAACATGGGCGACGAAGAGGTGCAGCCCTGCCCAGCGTGCCACGGGCAACGGCTGAACCGCCAATCGCTGGCGGTGCGCTGGAGAGGCCGCTCGATCGCGCAGCTTGCCTCCCTGGCAGTACGCGATGCGGCGAAGTTTTTCCGCGAGCTTGAGACCGAGGGCCGCGAGGCCGAGATCGCGCGCGACATTCTTGCCGAACTGCGCAGCCGCCTCGCTTTCCTGGAAGAGGTCGGACTGGGCTACCTCGCGCTGGATAGGGCGGCGCCCACGCTTTCTGGCGGGGAAGCCCAACGGATACGGCTCGCGGCGCAGCTGGGTTCCAACCTGCAGGGCGTCTGCTACGTGCTGGACGAACCGACCATTGGGCTGCACCCGCGAGACAACCGCATCCTGCTCAATGCCTTGGCCAAGCTCGAGGGCAAGGGCAACACCCTTGTGGTCGTGGAACACGACGAAGACACCATTCGCCGCGCCGAACACGTCATCGACATGGGCCCCGGGGCCGGTGTCCGCGGCGGAACCGTCGTCGCGCAGGGCCGGGTGCAGGACATCATGGCCAATCCCGCGTCCCTGACTGGCCGCTACCTCGCCCGGCCGCTGCAACACCCCTTGCAGGCACGCCGGCCGGTCACGGCGGAAACGCCCCGCATCACGGTGCGCAGCGCGCGACTGCATAACTTGCGCGAGGTCGATGCCAGCTTTCCGATCGGCCGGCTCACCGTGGTCACCGGCGTCTCGGGTTCAGGCAAGTCCACCCTCGCGCGTGACGTGCTGCTGGACAACCTGCAGCGGCGCATCGGGAAGGATGCTGCCGAAAAAGGCGGCGCCTGGACGGGGTGCGCGGGCATCGAGGGATGGGAAACCCTAGACCGCGTGCTGGAAGTCGACCAGACGCCGATCGGCAAGACGCCGCGCTCCTGCCCGGCAACCTACGTAGGATTCTGGGACGCCATCCGCAGGCAATTCGCCGACACCATGGAAGCGCGCATGCGCGGCTGGACGGCCGCCCGCTTCAGCTTCAATACCGGCGAAGGCCGCTGCCCGGTTTGCGAAGGCCAGGGCATGCGCACGATAGAAATGAATTTCCTGCCGGACGTGAAAGTGCCGTGCGATGCCTGCGACGGCCAGCGCTTCAACCGCGAAACGCTATCCGTGCATTTGCGAGGCAAGAGCGTGGGCGAGGTGTTGGCCATGGAAATCGACGAAGCCGTCGAGTATTTCGCGGCGCATCCTTCCATCCTCAATCCGCTGCAGCTGCTGCAAAGCGTAGGGCTCGGCTACCTGACCCTGGGGCAGCCCTCGCCCACGCTGTCGGGCGGGGAGGCGCAGCGCATCAAACTGGTGACAGAGCTGGCGAAAGCCCGCCTGGACGAGGGCACGATGCGCACGGGACGCGCCTACAAGACGCCGCACACGCTCTACGTGCTGGATGAACCGACCGTGGGCCTGTCCATGGCGGACGTGGAAAAGCTGATCCGCGTGCTGCACCGCCTGGTGGATGCCGGCAATACCGTGGTCGTGATCGAACATAACCTCGACGTCATCGCCGAAGCCGACTGGTTACTGGACATGGGGCCGGAGGGAGGCAACGAAGGCGGTCAACTGGTGGTGCAGGGTTCGCCGGAACAGGTCATGCGGGAACGGGCGCGCTCGCACACCGGGCGCGTGCTGGCCGAGTTCATGGCGTCCCAGGTGGAAATGAGCAAGGCATCTTGAGATGCGGCCGCGACTGATCGAAACCATACGCGTCGACGCTGACGGCCGCATGCCCTTGCTTCCCTGGCACCTGGAGCGGCTCGGCCGCTCGTGCGCCGAACTCGCCTACCGCAGCTCGGTGGAGGCCGTGCAGCGCGCCGTAGCGCGCGCTGCGGCGGGCCTACCCGAAGGCGGGGCGCACCGCATGCGCGTGCTGGTCGCCGACAACGGCGCCATCGAGATCCAGACCTCGCCGCTCGACACGCTGCCGCAGCGGCCGCGAGCAAGCTTGTCCCATCGCCGCCTCCGGTCTGGCGAAACACTGCTGCGCCACAAGACGACGGCGCGCCCGTGGTACGACGAGGCGACGACCTGGCTGGCAGCCCACCCGGAACACTTCGACATGCTGTATCTGAACGAACGCGGCGAATTGTGCGAAGGCAGCCGGTCCAACGTCTATGTTTACCTGGATGGCCAATGGATCACCCCACCCGTTTCGTGCGGACTGCTGCCCGGCGTCCAGCGGCAGGCCTTGCTGGACGAAGAGCTGGCCGTCGAAGGCGTGATCACGCGAGAGATGCTCGCGCAGGCACAGGGGCTGCGCCTCTCCAATGCGCTGCGCGGCTGGTTCGACGTCGAGCTGGACTGAATCCGGCTCAGCGCTCGGCCGGGAAGATGTAGCGCAGGACTTCATGCGCCGCGGCCAGGCCCATCGCGGCCGTGACCGTCACGGCCGAGCCATAGCCCGCACATGAAAGCCCCTGTGGCGCCCCGGCGGGCGCGTCCGCATCCTGCAGCCATGCCGCCGGCAACCTCGCCGGCTGGTCGACCCATAGCGCGCGCACCTTCATTTTCGGCAGCCGGCGCGGCGGTTTGCCCGCCACGTGCGAGGCCTTGGGAAACCCATGATGGCGCCGCAGCTGGTTGCGAATCTTGGCCAGCAGGGCGTCGTTGACCGCTTCGGACAAATCCCCCGCGCGCAAGGCCAGCGGGTCGGTCTTGCCGCCCGCCCCCCCGCACACCACGAGCGGCGCACCAATGCGGCGCGCACGCAGGATCATGGCGATCTTGGCCGAGACCTGGTCAGTGCAGTCGACGACGATGCTCGTCGGGTCCGGCAATAAACGGTCGACGTTGTCGGGGTCGAGGAAGTCGTCGACGAGGTGCAGCGTGCACTGCGGGTTGATGTCGCGTATGCGTTCGGCCATGGCTTCCACCTTGGCCTGCCCCAGCGTGCGGCCCAGCGCATGAACCTGCCGATTGACGTTGGATTCGGCGATGTGATCGAGATCGATCAGCGTCAGCGTGCCGACGCCGCACCGGGCCAAGGCCTCGGCGGTCCATGAGCCCACGCCGCCCAGCCCCACGACGGTGGCGCGCGCGGCGCGTAGCGCATCGAGCGCTCCCGGTCCGTACAGGCGGTCGAGGCCGCCGAACCGGCGCTCGGTATCGATATCGCAGCTCATGATGATCCGGGGGAAAAAACGAAAACGCTCCGGGCGGCGCGGCCGCGGAAATGCCGTGATAGTAGCAGGCCCGGAAAGGCGCCCCCATGGCCGAGCCACGATCCCGGCGTTAGAATGCATGACACCCCGAAGCCGCCGCGCGATTGCGGCACTCCGCACCGCATTCACCTTGGGCCCAACTGTCACCCGCCAGCAAGCTGCCGCCGCCGAGCCGCCCCAGGCACCGCTCGACGAGCGCGGCGTCCTCATCTTTTGCGTCCTGGGCATTCTTACCCACATCGGCCTGACGGGCGGACGGGTCACGGTCTCGCTCGGCGCGCTCGCGCAGGGCGCATCCAGTTTCACCGTCGGCGTGCTGATGGCGCTCTTCGCGCTGCTCCCCATGCTGCTGTCCGTCCATGTCGGCCGCTGGGTGGACCACATTGGCGCCAGGGTGCCCATGCGCATCGGGGTCTCCCTGCTCATCGCCGGCAGCCTGCTGCCGTTCGCGGTGCAAGACACCCGCGTGCTGTTCGCATCGAGCTTCATGACCGGGATAGGCTGCATGACCTTCCACATCGCCGCGCAGAACGTCATGGGGATGTATGCCTCGCCCGAGCGGCGCATCATCAACTTCTCGCGCCTTTCCTTGTCCATGTCGATCTCGGGCTTCGGCGGACCGTTGATCGCCGGGCTGGCGATCGACCACCTGGGCGTGCGTTGGGCGTTTGGCATCCTGTTCCTGTGCCAGTTGCTAGCACTCGGCACGCTGCTCAAGCAGCAGCGCCGGCTGCCGCGCCCCAGCCGGACGCACCGCCGCGCGAGCCGCGACCAAGTGAGCGACCTGCTCGCCAACCCGACGCTGCGCCGGGTGCTCATCTCCACCGCGCTCCTGTCCGGTGCCTGGGACCTCAATGCCTTCATGGTGCCCATATTTGGGTCTGCCATCGGGCTGTCGGCCACGACCATAGGGCTTATCCTGTCCGCGTTCTCGGTCGCCACCTTCGTGATCCGCATCCTGCTTCCGTGGATACAGCAACGGGTCGCCGCGTGGACGCTGCTGCGCGCCGCCATGCTCACCGCCAGCGTCGTCTACGTGCTGTACCCTTTCTTCCGCGAAGTCCCCATTCTCATCCTGCTGGCCTTCCTACTCGGGCTCGCCCTGGGCAGCGGCCAACCCAGCCTGATGTCCCTGCTCCATGCCCACGCACCGGCGGGACGCGCCGCCGAAGCGCTCGGGCTGCGGATGGCCATCATCAACGGCGGACAGTTCGTGCTTCCCCTGGTCTTCGGCAGCCTGAGCGCGCTGACCGGCCTGGGCATGCCCTTCTGGACGGTGGCGGCGTGCCTGTTCGCAGGCGGAACCCTGACTCGGCCTCCGCGACGCGGCGAGACCTCACCGCCGCAACCGGCAGAACGGAAAGCCTCCGATGCGGCCGGCAACATGGCCACCCGCAGCGAAAAACGATAGTCCCGTCATGCATGCGAAACGACAACCCGCCGGCGATTGCATGATGCGCTCCGCACCGGGAATCGCACCGTCGCCGCCCTGCGCCCCATCCCCTGAATACGCCCCGCTGCTGCTCAGTGCGCAGGAGCTGGACGCATCGCGCAAAGCCGCCCTGCGCCATTGGAATCGGCGTGACGACATCTGGCTGTTCGCCTACGGCTCATTGATCTGGAAAGCCGAGTTTCCGGTGCAGGAACGCCGCCTGGCCACGGTGCGCGGCTATCACCGCTCGCTGTGCCTGTGGTCGCGCGTGAACCGCGGCACGCCCTCGTCGCCAGGCCTGGTGTTCGGCCTGAACCGCGGGGGCAGCTGCCACGGGGTTGCGCTGCGCATCGCTGCGGCGGACGTCGACAGCATTTTCCCCGCCCTCTGGGAACGCGAGATGATGACCGGCGCGTACCTGCCCCGCTGGCTGCGCTGCAATACGCCCGCAGGCCCGGTAGACGCCCTCGCCTTCGTCATCGACCGGAAGGGCTCTGGCTATGCCAGCGGGCTCGCTGAAGAGGAAGTGCTCGCCGCGATCCGGCGAGCACACGGACGCTACGGCGCCTGCGTGGACTACGTGCTCGATACGGCCCGCGCGCTGCAGGCCCATGGCATACGGGACACGCGCCTGGACCGGCTCGTTCGCCGACTGGCGCTGGCGCAGGAATAGGAGCCGCGCAACCCGGTATAGTGATGGGTAGGATTTCTTCTTCGCCCGCCATCATGTCCATCGCAGACATTCGTCAGAACTACCAGCAAGGTGCCCTGCTGGAGTCCGACGCCCCGGCCTCGCCGCTCGAACTGTTCGGAGCCTGGTTCGACCGTGCCGTCGCCGAACGGCTTCCGGACCCCAATGCCATGACGCTCGCCACCGTCGACGAACGGGGCCGCCCCGCCGCCCGGACGGTGCTGCTCAAGGGCTACGACGAGCGGGGCTTCGTTTTCTATACCAACTACCATTCCCGCAAGGGGCGCGACCTTGCCCACGTGCCTTACGCCAGCCTGTTGTTCTTCTGGCCGGCACATGAACGCCAGGTCCGCATCGAAGGCCGCGTCGAGCGCACGTCGGAAGAAGAATCCGACGCCTACTTCCACAGCCGGCCGCTCGGTTCCCGGATCGGCGCCTGGGTGTCCGAACAAAGCACCGAAATCCCGAACCGGGAGGTCCTGCGCGAGCGCGAGCAGCGCCTGCGCGCCGAACTTGGCGAACACCCGCCTCGCCCCCCCCATTGGGGGGGATATCGCGTCGTGCCCGACGCCATCGAGTTCTGGCAAGGCCGCCCTTCCCGCCTGCACGACCGCCTGCTCTACCGGCCCGTTCCCGAAGGCGGCTGGCGCATCGTGCGCCTTGCTCCATAGGCCGCGATGCCGCAGCAGGATCGTCGAGCGGGCGACGACGCACCTGTCACGCCCAGCCAAACCTCATTTTTCGATGACGCGCCGGCCGCGGGCCTACCACCCAGGCGGAAGGGCAAGACGATACCCGCGGCGGAACATCCTGCGGCGTTGCGCCAATTGGGCGCCGCCATGCCACCGCACGTGTATCTTGGCACCTCGTCCTGGGCCTTCTCAGGCTGGAACGGGATCGTGTACGGCGCCAAGGCGAGCGAATCGCTGCTGTCACGCGAAGGCCTGCCGGCGTATTCGTCCCATCCGCTGCTCAACAGCGTCAGCCTCGACCGCACCTTCTACGCGCCGCTGACGGCCGAGCAATATGCCCACTACGCACGCCAGGTACCATCCGGGTTCCGCTTCGTGGTGAAAGCGCCCAACCTCATCACGGACGCAGTGCTGCGCGACGACCGCGGGGCGCCGACAGGACCGAATCCCAGTTTTCTCGATCCGGTCCTGGCGACTGATCATTTCGTGGCACCGTGCCTGGAAGGGTTAGGCGACAAAGCCGGTCCGCTGGTCTTCCAGTTTTCCCCGCTGCCGCCAGAGGTCCTGGCCGACCCGGCCGGCTGGGTGGCACGCCTCTCCGCCTTCCTGGCGGCGCTGCCCCCTTTGCCCGCATCCCGCGGGCGCGAGGCGCCCTTCTATGCGGTGGAGTTCCGCGACCCGCAAGTCGTCACGCCGCGCATGATGAAAATGCTCGCCCAGCGCGACGCGCGCTATTGCGTGGCCATCCACGCCCGCATGCCCCCGGCGGCACGCCAGATGCGGGCGGTGGAGGCCACGGGCCCCGGCCCATTGGTCGTCCGATGGAGCCTGCTCGCCGGCCAACGCTACGAAGCGGCCAAGGCGAAGTTTTTTCCGTTCGACAAGATCCAGGCCGAAGATCCCGAAACGCGCCGCGTCCTGGCCGAAGCCGCCTGCGCGGCGCGCGCGGCTGGCCAGCCGGCATGGATCATCGCGAACAACAAGGCGGAGGGAAGCGCGCCGCTCACGCTGGAGCTATTGGCCAAAGAGATCGTCCCCCGCATGGCCGGGGCCGGATAAAATGGGGTTTTAAAGTTACATCAGCGCGCAACCAGCGACCTGGGTGCGTCAGCCCCTTTCCTGGATGCCTGCAGCTCTTCCGAATTTCGACTCCACCGCATTCCGTTCGGCCCTGGGCCGTTTCGCCACCGGCGTGACGGTGGTCACCGCCATCGGGCCGGACGGGCGCCCCGTCGGCCTGACGGTCAGTTCGTTCAACTCCGTCTCCCTGACGCCGCCGCTCGTGCTTTGGAGCCTCTCGCTGACCTCCAGCTCGCTCCCCATGCTCGAGGCGGCCAGGCACTATGCCGTGAACGTGTTGGCGGCCGACCAGCTCGACATTGCCAAGCGCTTCGCCGTCCGCGGCAACCCCGCCGACCGCTTCGCCCAAGTATCTTGGCGCCCGGGAGAAAACGGCGCGCCACTGCTGCACGGTTGCACGGCCTGGTTCGAATGCTATAACCGCAGCAGATATCACGAAGGCGACCACTGCATCTTCGTCGGCGAGGTCGAACGCTGCGGCCACACGGACGCCATGCCGCTGGTGTTTCACGCGGGTGGCTTCGACCTCACGCCACAACGCGCCCGCAAGGCGCCGCCTTCTCCCTAAACCTTTTCTCCGGACCGTCTATGCATCGTCGCATCGCCCTCGCCCTGCTCTGCACCCTGTCCGTCGCCGGCTGCAACGGCTACTTTGGTTCGCCGGACGAAGACGGAGGCGGCGGGAGTGGCGGCAACAGCGATGCGCAAGGCATCTGGGCAGGCACCGTCACCAGCGACACGCTCTCCCTGCACATGCTCGTGACGCCCAACAACGAGCTGTGGGCCATGTCGTGGAGCGAAAATTTCACCCAGGTGCGCCGGCTCACGCGCGGAACGGGTTCGCTGAACGGCAAGGCATTTTCGGGAACCGGCAAGACCTTCGGCACCGGCGACACCACCGCCGAAACGGCCAACATCACCGGCACGGTGACGACCCGCTCGACGTTCGACGGCAACCTCGGACAAAACGTGACCTTTGCTTCCACGTTCAACGAGCAGTACGACGCCGCCTTCGATCTCGCGGCCTACTCGGGCACCTGGCAAGGGCGCGACAGCACCAGCTCGGGCGTGACCTTCACCATCCAGTCCAACGGCAACTTCGACGCCCGGTTCCAAATCAGCGGAAGGCCGGATACCTGCAACGTCAGCGGCGCACTGACCAAAGCCGCCTCGGGCAAGAACTACGCGACCACCACTTTCTCTTTCGGCAATGCCACCAACTGCCTGGGCCAGCACGCAGGCACCAGCATGCAAGGAGTCGCCGTGCGCCTGGCCGAAGAGGAAAAAGAGCCGCTGTTGCTGATCATGGCGACCAACAGTGCGCAGTCCGCCGCTTGGTTTGCCTACGCCCGCAAGCGGCCGTAGCGATAGGGGCCCGGTCCTGCTTCGCGGCAGGCCCGGCCACCGCTCAGGCAGGGCCCGACCCCACCGCTGCGCGTCCGAGCCGGTCGCGCACCGCAGACCACTCGAGCGTTTCGGGCGGCTGCTCAAGCATCAGCACATCCAGCCCCCGGGCATCGAGTTCGCGCAGCGTCGCATAAAGCGCGTGTGCATAGCCTTCGGGATCGGCGGGCGCCTCCACCCAGACGGCCGCCCCGCCCGGATCGCGCTTCGACCAGACCCCCACCGACCGGCCCTGGGCCCGTGCGGCGGCAACCTCCCCCGGGAGCCGGTCCGCATGGACCAATTTGAGCGGGGTGCGGGGCGCGTAATGCGCGGATAGCGAGCCCGAGACGCGCGGCACGGCGCGGCGATCGTCCATTTGGGAACGCGTCAGCACCGCCGTGCCCAGTACCTCCGACAGCGCCAGGGCAGAGATGTGGCCCGGCCGCAGAAGCAGGGGAAGTTCGCCGGAGACGTCGACGATGGTCGATTCGATGCCGACCTCGCACGGCCCCCCATCCAGCACCAAGGGCACAGCCGCGCCGAATTCGTCTGCCACGTGCCGGGCAGTGGTCGGACTGATGCGGCCGAAGCGATTGGCCGAGGGCGCCGCAACGCCGCCGCCGAATGCCGCCAGCAAGGCCTGGGCGACGGGATGAGAGGGACAACGCAGCCCGACCGTATCCTGTCCGCCCGTCACGGCATCGGGCACGCCAGGGGCCCGCGGGAGGATGAGGGTCAGCGGCCCCGGCCAGAACGCATCCATCAGCCGGCGCGCGGCGCCGGGAACGTGCGCGGCCCAGCGCGACAAATCGTCGCCGGCGGCCACGTGGACGATGACGGGATGATCATTGGGCCGACCCTTGGCGGAGAAGATGCGCGCCACGGCGTCCGGATCCGAGGCGTTCGCCGCGAGGCCGTACACCGTCTCGGTAGGCATCCCCACGAGCTGCCCGGCCCGCAGCAGGTCCGCCGCTTCGGCGATGGCCTCGGGCGTGGGCGGCAGGATGCGCGCGTCCATCGGCGCCTACGGATAAACGATGCCGAGGGCGGCCGCGACTTGCGCGGCGCTGCGGCCCGCCGCGTCGCGGTCGGCGCCGAGACAGGTCACGTGCCCCATCTTGCGGCCGCGGCGTGCTTCCTTCTTGCCGTACAGGTGCAATTTGGCCGTGGGGACCTCCAAGGCCTTGGCCCAAGGCGGCTCGACCGCCTCATCGCCCTGCCGGAACCAGATGTCGCCGAGCACGTTGAGCATGACCGCCGGCGCCAGCATGTCGGACGCCCCGAGCGGCAGGCCGGCCAGCACCCGCACCTGCTGCTCGAATTGGCTGGTCGTGCAGGCATCGATGCTGTAGTGCCCGCTGTTATGGGGGCGCGGCGCGATTTCGTTGACGATGAGGCGGTCTTGCGGAAGCACGAAAAACTCGACGCACAGCACCCCGCAGTATTCCAGGCCCGATGCGACCTGGAGCGCAGCCGCCGAGGCGCGGCGCGCAACGTCGGCCGAGGCGCGAGGCGACGGCACGGTCGAGACTGCCAGGATGCCGTCGCGATGCACGTTCTCGGAGACCGGGTAGGTCACGACCTCGCCGTCGAAGCCGCGCGCCACGACGACCGAAATCTCGAACTCCAGGGGCAGCCTGGCTTCCAGCACGCAGGGTACGCCGCCGAAAGCATCGAAGGCGGCGCGGGCCTCTTCGGCCGACTCCACGCGCGCCTGCCCCTTGCCGTCATAACCCAGGCGGGCCGCTTTCAAGATGCCAGGATACAGCGAAGCCGGCGCCGCATCGATGTCGGCGGCCGACCGGATCTCCGCATAAGGCGCCACCGGCACGCCCATGGAAGAGATGAAGCGCTTTTCGGCGATGCGGTCTTGTGCGATCGCGACGGCGCTCGCGGCCGGGCTGACCTGGCAGCGCGCCGCCAGCTTTTCCAGGCTAGCCGCCGGCACATTCTCGAATTCGGTCGTCACGGCCGCGCAGCGCTCGGCCAGCTGCGCCAGCCCCGCTTCGTCGTCGTAATCGGCCCGGATGTGCAGGTCGGCAACCGCTCCCGCCGGGCATTCGGCGATCGGGTCGAGCACCGCGACACGATATCCCATGCTCTGGGCCGCCTGGCAGAACATCCGGCCCAATTGCCCCCCTCCGAGCAGGCCCAGCCAACCGCCGGGCGGCACGATGCGTCCCGTCTTCATGCCTGGCCTCCCGGCGGAAGCGTCATCGCGCGCGCGGCCTCGGTCTGGCGGGCACGGAAGGCATCGAGCCTTTGCCTGAGCGCCGGATCGGTGGTGGCCAAGTTGGCGACCACGTGCAACGCGGCATTGGCCGCGCCCGCCTCGCCAATGGCGAACGTCGCGACCGGCACGCCCTTGGGCATCTGGACGATGGACAACAGCGAATCCTCTCCGCGCAGGTACTTGGACGGAACCGGCACGCCGAACACGGGCACCGACGTCAGCGCCGCCAGCATGCCCGGCAGGTGCGCCGCGCCTCCCGCGCCCGCGATGATGGCTCGCAGGCCGCGACGCGTCGCCTCGGCGCCGTACTCCACCATGTCGAGCGGCATGCGGTGGGCCGATACGACGCGGGCTTCATGGGGCACGCCAAATTCATCCAGCACGGCAACCGCGTGCTTCATGATCTCCCAATCGCTGGAAGAACCCATCACGATGCCGACCTGCACCGCTGCGGGGGAAGAAGGGGAAGAAGAGGAAGGACTGGACATGAGGAACCTTGCGGGCGTCTGGCGCACCGCGCCGGACGAGCATCTAAAGAACGGATTTTAACCCGCCGGGGCCGGCAAGGCCCGCCCGATCTCGGTTCTGGAAGCTCGCCCCCCTGCGATTCGATGAGGCGAGAAAACCACGCTCTCAGCCCAAGAGGCGATTGATTCCCGCGCCGCCCACGACGAGCCAGACGAAGAGCGCACCGGCCAAGAGCAGCGGCCGCACGCCCGCGCGGCGTATCGCCCCGGCCTGCGTCGTCAACCCCAGCGCGGCCATGGCAATGGCCAGCAACAACGTATCGAGCTCGATCGCGATCGCGACCCACTGTTCGGGCAAAGGAACCGCGGAATGGAACGCCACCATGGCAATGAAGCCGACGGCGAACCAGGGGATGCAAAGTTTTCCGCCACTGTCCGCGCCTGCGGCACCGGCCCTGCATCCGCCCCACGCCAGCCAGGCCGACAATGCCAGCAGGAACGGCGCCAGCATCATGACTCGAACCATTTTTGCGATCACCGCCGTGTCGGCCGCCGCGGGGCTGATCTCCCGCCCCGCGGCGATCACCTGGGCGACCTCGTGGACGGTCGATCCAACATAAACGCCGAATCCGTGCTCACCTCCGGGAATCACGCCCCACTGCGCGTTCATCTGGTACAGAACGGGGTAGAGAAATAGGGCCAGCGTGCCGAAGACGACGACGGTGGCCACGGCCACGGCAATCTCCTCGGCGCGCGCCCGCAGCACCGGGCCAGTGGCCATCACCGCCGCCGCGCCGCAGATGGACGCCCCCGCCCCGACCAGGCAGGCCAAGCTTCGATCCAGCTTGAATACACGCGTGCCGAGTAGCCAGGCGAGCCCGAAGGTGGAAGCCAGCACCAAGGCATCGATGGCAATGCCTGCCAGCCCCACCCCGCCGATGTCCTGCCACGTCAAGCGCAGGCCGTAGAACACGACTCCGGCACGCAACAGCGTCTGCTTGGCCACGCCTACGCCAGCCGCGCCTTGGGCGGCGATGCGCGGATAAATCGTGTTTCCCACCAGCATGCCCAGGATGATGGCCAGCGTCAGCGCGCCCATGCCCCGGCTGGCGAAGACTTCCCACCGGCCCAGCAACACCGCGGCCGCCCCTAGCCCACCCGCCAGTAACAAGCCGGGCCCGACCTGCCGGAGAAAACGCGCTGCGCCGCTTGCCGCAGCCGGCGTGCCAAGCGATGAGGCCGACGAAAACCGCATAAGCTAATAACTTCTAGTATTGATGAGCCTCCACTCTAGTCATCAGTTTCGACGGGGTAAAACGGTTTATTTTTGTATATTCAACAAGCAAAACTGGTTATTCGAGTTATATGGAAACCCCGCGCCTGACCCTCCGCCAATTGCAGATCTTCGCCGCCGTGGCGGACGCGGGTAGCACCAGCGCGGCCGCCGGGGCCGTGGCGCTCTCGCAGTCGGCCGCTAGCGCCGCGCTGAATGACTTGGAGCGGGCCCTGGGCATGAGCCTGTTCGATCGGGTAGGCAAACGCCTAGTGCTGAACGACAACGGGCGGGAACTGCTGCCGCAGGCGCGCGAGCTGCTGGACCGCGCAGCCGCCATCGAGCGCTGGGCGCGGGACGACCAGGGCCACGTCGGTCTCCTGCGCATCGGCGCCAGCACCACCATTGGCAACTACGTATTGCCCACCTTGCTGGCAGGCTTCCAGCGCGACCTCGAAGCCTCCGGCCAACCGCACTGGACCGCGCACGTGGCCATCGCCAACACGTTGGCCATCGCCACCCAGGTGGTGAACTTCGAGCTCGACCTGGCCCTGGTGGAAGGCCCATGCGAGCAGCCCGAGTTGAACGTCGAGCCTTGGCTTACCGACGAATTGGTCATCGTGGCCGGCGCACGCGACCCCATCGTTCCGGTCAGCGGCATCGTTCCCACCGAACAGCTGAGGGAAGCCACCTGGCTATTGCGGGAAGAAGGGTCGGGTACGCGCGAAATCATTCGCGAAGCGCTTACGCCGCACTTGCTGCACATGAAATCGGGCATCGAGTTCGGCAACTCGGAAGCCATCAAGCGCGCCGCCGCCAGCGGCCTGGGGATCACCTGCCTGTCGCGCTGGGTCGTGGACGACATGCTCAAGAGCGGCGAGCTGGTGGAGCTGCCCACCGCCTTGCCCAAGCTCATGCGCTCCTTCTACCTGATCTCCCATGCGCGCAAACAGGCCACGCCGGGTGTACGCCGGCTGACCGCCTATCTTCGCGGCTTCGCGCAGAGTTCGACGCCGGGCCGGCCGTGACACGCCCGCTCCGGCGACGCAGCCGGACCCGCCGCGCGCCAAAATGAAGCACAATCATTCTTTCGCTCATGCTTCATAGGATTCCCGGTATGGATGTCACGCTCGCCAACTTCGAGCGCGAGGTATTGCTGGCCTCGCGCGAAAAGCCGGTCCTCGTCGATTTCTGGGCCCCGTGGTGCGGCCCCTGCCGCTCGCTGACCCCGATCCTGGAAAAACTCGAACGCGAATACGGCGGCAAGTTCAAGCTGGTCAAGGTCAATGTCGACGAAAACCAGCAATTGGCCGCACACTTCCAGGCTCGCAGCATCCCGCTGGTCGTAGCCATCCTGAACGGCCGCCCGGTAGATCAATTCACCGGCGCCCTGCCCGAGGGGCAGGTGCGCGCCTTCATCGACCGGCTCCTACCCCTGCCCCACGAGCAGGAACACCAAATGGCGGCGGCGGCCATGCAGGCCGGCGACGTCGCCACGGCGGAAAAGCATTTGCGCGCCGCCCTCATGCTCGATGCGACCTACGATCCGGCGCGGATGGATTACGTCGAGCTGCTGCTCAGCACCGGACGCCCGGAAGACGCCAAGGCCCAGTTCGAGCTGCTTACCCCGGCGGCCAAGGCAGACCCGCATTACGCCAACCTCGAAACGGCGTTGAACGCGGTCGAGCAGGCGCAGGACTCGCCCGAGGAAACCGAGCTGGTCGCGCGCATCGAACAAAACCCGGACGACCTGCAGGCGCGCCTCGATCTCGCCAACAAGCGCATCGCTCGGCGCGCCTGGGCGGCCGCGATGGATGAGCTGCTCGAGATCGTCAAGCGCGACCGCCACTTCCAAGACGAGATCGGCCGCAAGACCATGATTGCGGTCTTCGACATGGCGTCGGCGCAACCGGAGCTGGTCTCGCAATATCGCAAGAAACTGTCGTCGGTACTGTTCTGAGCGTCACGCCCCGACCAGCCGCACCCGCGCTTCGCGGTATTTGTCCGACGTGCGCTCCAGCACGGCCTGGGGCAACCGCGGAGCCGGGGCGGTCTTGTTCCAGGGCTGGGCCTCTAGCCAGTCTCGAACGAACTGCTTGTCGAACGAGGGCGGGCTGATGCCCGGCGCATACGAGTCGGCGGGCCAGAAGCGCGACGAATCCGGGGTCAGCACTTCGTCCATCAAGTGCAGCACGCCGTTCTCGTCCAGCCCGAATTCGAACTTGGTGTCGGCAATGATGATGCCGCGCTGGGCCGCATACTCGGAAGCCAGCTGGTAGATGCGCAGCGAAACGTCGCGGATCTGCTCGGCCAACTGCGGACCGACTTCCTTGACCACATGCTCGAAGCTGACGTTTTCGTCGTGGGCACCCAGCTCGGCTTTCGCGGCGGGCGTGAAAAGGGGCGATGGCAGCTTCTGCGCCAGCACCAGCCCCTTGGGTAGGGCGATGCCGCACACGCTGCCGCTTTCCTGGTAATCCTTCCAACCGGAGCCGATCAGGTACCCGCGAACCACGGCTTCCACCAGCACAGGCTTGAGGCGCTTGACCACCACGGCGCGGCCGACGACCTGCTCCCGCTCGTCGGCGGCCACCACTGTCACGGGATCAATTCCGGTCAGGTGGTTCGGGATGATGTGGCCGAGCCGCTCCAACCAGAAATTGGTAAGCGAATTCAGCACCTCGCCCTTGCCCGGGATCGGGTCGTCGAGGATGACGTCGAAGGCAGACAGCCGGTCGGTGGTGACGATCAGCAGCTTGTCGTCGCCGACGGCGTACATGTCGCGGACTTTGCCGCGTCCGAGCAGCGGCAGGGAACGGATGGTGGATTGATACAGCGGCGGTGCGGCCATGATTGAGAGCTCTACAAAGCGCGTCTGCCAGACGCGGCGCGGGAAGGGCCCGCTTATCAGGGCGGGGGCGGGAGCACCCCGAGGCGCCCCCGATCCCGCGGCGGCCGCCAAACAGGCGGCCGGAACTGATGATGGTTGGACGCGCCTCGGCGCGTCGGGGGCGAAAGATTAATTGACGACTTGCGCCAGCTTGCCGGACGCGTAGTCGGCGGCCATGACGCTCAGCGGAATGGGCTTGATCTTGCTGGCGTTGCCCGCCGTGCCAAACTGGGTGTAACGCTCCACGCAAATCTTCTTCGCAGCGGCGCGGGCCGGCTTGAGGTACTCGCGCGGATCGAACTTCGAGGGATTCTCGGTCAGGAACTGGCGGATCGCGGCCGTCATCGCCAGGCGGATGTCGGTGTCGATGTTGATCTTGCGCACGCCATACTTGATGGCTTCCTGGATTTCCTCGACCGGCACGCCATAGGTTTCCTTCATGTCGCCACCGTACTGGCGGATCGTGGCCAACAGGTCCTGCGGCACGCTGGAGCTGCCGTGCATGACCAAGTGGGTGGTCGGCAGGCGACGATGGATTTCCTTGATGCGGTCGATGGCCAGGATGTCGCCGCTGGGCTTGCGGGAGAACTTGTAGGCGCCATGGCTGGTGCCGATGGCGATGGCCAGGGCGTCGATCTGGGTGCGCTTGACGAAGTCAGCGGCCTGTTCAGGATCGGTCAGCAGCTGATCGCGGGTCATGGTGCCTTCGGCGCCGTGCCCGTCTTCCTTGTCGCCCTTCATGGTTTCCAGCGAGCCGAGGCAGCCCAGTTCGCCTTCCACCGAAATACCCTGGACGTGCGCCATCTCCACGACTTTACGCGTGACTTCGACGTTGTAGTCGTATTCGGCGATGGTCTTGCCGTCTTCGCGCAGCGAACCGTCCATCATCACGCTCGAGAAGCCCAGCGCAATGGCGCCCCTGCAAACCTCGGGCGACTGGCCGTGGTCCTGGTGCATGACCACGGGAATGTGGGGATAGGACTCGATCGCGGCCGCGATGAGCGCCTTCAGGAAGCCTTCGCCAGCATATTTGCGAGCGCCGGCCGACGCTTGCATGATGACGGGGCTGTTGGTTTCGTCGGCCGCTTCCATGATCGCCTGGACCTGTTCCAGGTTGTTGACGTTGAAGGCCGGGATGCCATAGCCATTTTCCGCCGCGTGGTCGAGCAGTTGACGCATGGAAACGAGTGCCATTGTGAACTCCTGATTGAAAAATGTTGTGTGGGCATCAGCCGTGCTGGCCTATCCGCACGATTTTTAGAGTATTGGTTCCGCCTGGCGACCCCATGGGTTCGCCCACCGTGAAAACGACTAAATCGCCGGGTTCGGCCACCCCCTTCTCCACCAGTAATTTCTCGGCCGCCAGCAGCGAGGCGTCCCGATCGCCCGACTCTTCCAGGTGCAGCGTCCGTACGTTGCGGTATAGCGCTACTTTACGCTGGGTCGTCACGCGGGGGGTCAGCGCGTAAATAGGTGTTGCACTGTCATGCCGGCTCATCCACAAGGTGGTGGCGCCCGAATGCGTCAGCGCGCAAATGGCCTTGCACCGAAGGTGATGGGCCGTGAACAGCGCGCCATAGGCGATGGATTGGTCCACCCGATGGAAGGTCTGGTCGAGGAAGTCCTTGTCCAGCTCGAAATGCTGCGACTTTTCCGCTTCCAGGCATATCGACGCCATGGCTTCGACCGTCTCCACCGGATAGCGCCCTATGGCGGTCTCGGCCGAAAGCATGACAGCGTCGGTGCCGTCCAAGACGGCATTGGCCACGTCCGACACCTCGGCCCGCGTCGGCATCGCGTTGACGATCATGGATTCCATCATCTGCGTGGCCGTGATGACGGTACGGTTGTGCAAACGCGCGAGCCGGATCATGCGCTTTTGCAGCGCGGGCACGGCCGCCGCCCCCACCTCCACCGCCAGGTCGCCGCGCGCCACCATGATGCCGTCGGAGGCTTCGATGATCTCCTCCAACGCCGCGATGGCCTCGGCACGCTCGATCTTGGCGATGAGCTGCGGCCGGGCGCCGATCTGCGCACCGGCAATGGCCACGAGCTGGCGCGCCATTTCGATGTCGGTACGGTTCTTGGGAAAGCTGACGGCGATGTAGTCCACCCCCATCTGCACCGCGGACCGGATGTCCTCCATGTCCTTGCCGGTGAGGGCCGGTGCGGTCAGGCCGCCACCTTGGCGATTGATGCCCTTGTTGTTGGACAGCTCGCCGCCGACCAGGACCTCGGTATGGATTTCGGATCCCGCCACGCGGGTGACGCGCAGGCGAATCAACCCGTCGTTCAGCAGCAGGATGTCCCCGGCTTGCACGTCGCGGGGCAGGTCGGGATAGTCCAGGCCGACGCGGCTAGCGTCGCCCAGCTCACATGTGGCATCGAGGACGAAGGGCTGGCCGGGCTCGAGCTGCACCTTGCCTTCGGCGAATTTGCCGATGCGGATCTTGGGGCCTTGGAGGTCGGCCATGATCGCGACTTCGCGATCACAGGCGAGCGCTGCGGCGCGCACCAGGCCGGCGCGCGCCGCGTGGTCTTCCGCGGTGCCGTGCGAAAAATTGAGCCGCACTACGTCGACGCCGGCGCGGATCATCCGCGCCAGCGTATCGGCCGAGCTCGAGGCCGGGCCAAGCGTAGCCACGATTTTCGTGGCGCGAGCGGAAGGTCTGTCCACAGGCTCAGGCGCCTTGTGCGGCGCGCTCCTCCAAGATAGCGACCGCGGGGAGCGCCTTGCCTTCCAGGAACTCGAGGAAGGCGCCGCCGCCGGTCGAGATATACCCAACCTGGTCTGCGATGCCGTACTTCGCGATCGCCGCCAGCGTATCACCACCCCCGGCAATGGAGAAAGCCGGCGACGCGGCGATGGCCCGCGCCAGCGTCTCCGTGCCGCGCGAGAAGGCGTCGAACTCGAACACGCCCACCGGGCCGTTCCAGACGATCGTGCCCGCCGCCTTGAGCAGGCCGGCCAGGCGCTCGGCCGAGACCGGCCCGATGTCCAGGATCATATCGTCGTCGGCCACTGCGTCAGCGGACTTGGTCTGCGCCTCGGCGTCGGCAGAGAACGCCTTGGCGCAAACCACGTCGGTCGGGATGGGCACGGCGGCGCCGCGCTTTTCCATGACCTCGATGATGGCCTTGGCTTCCTCCACCAAATCGGGCTCGGCCAACGACTTGCCGATGGGCAGCCCCTTCGCCAGCATGAAGGTATTGGCGATGCCGCCGCCCACGATCAGCTGATCCACCTTGTCGGCCAGGCTCTTGAGGATGGTGAGCTTGGTCGACACCTTGGAGCCGGCGACGATGGCCACCAGCGGCCGCTTGGGCGACTGCAGGGCGCGGCCCAGCGCGTCGAGCTCGGCCGCGAGCAGCGGACCGGCGCACGCGACGGGCGCGAACCGCGCGATGCCGTGCGTCGTGGCCTCGGCACGGTGGGCCGTGCCGAACGCATCGTTGACGTAGACGTCGCACAGCGCGGCCATCTTGCGGGCCAGCGCCTCGTCGTTCTTTTTCTCGCCCTTGTTGACGCGGCAGTTCTCGAGCAGCACGACTTGCCCGGGCGCGACGTCGACGCCGTCCACCCAGTCAGTGACGAGCTGCACAGGCTTGCCGAGCAGTTCGGAAAGGCGCTTGGCCACGACCGCCAGCGAATCGGCGGGGGTCAGCGTGCCCTCGGTCGGACGGCCCAGGTGCGACGTCACCATGACGGCGGCGCCGGCGCCGAGCGCCAGCTCGATGCCCGGCACCGACGCACGGATGCGCGTGTCTTCGGTGATGTTGCCCTGGTCGTCCAGCGGTACGTTCAGGTCGGCGCGGATGAACACCCGCTTGCCGGCCAACTCGCCCTTGGCCGCCAGATCGGCCAGCGTGATGACCTTGCCCATGGCCTTACTTCGCCGACATCAGCGCCACGGTGGTGTCCAGCATGCGGTTGCTGAAGCCCCACTCGTTGTCGTACCACGACGAGACCTTGACCAGGTTGCCGTTGACCTTGGTCAGGGTGGCGTCGAACGTGCTGGAGGCAGGATCGTGGTTGAAGTCGGACGAAACCAGCGGCTCGGTCGAATAATTCAAGATGCCCTTGAGCGAGCCTTCCGCGGCTTCCTTCAGGATGGCATTGACTTCTTCGACGGTCGTGTCGCGCTTGGCCACGAAGGTGAGGTCGACGATGGAAACGTTGATGGTCGGGACGCGGATGGCGTAGCCGTCCAGCTTGCCGTTGAGCTCGGGCAACACCAGGCCGACCGCGGCGGCGGCGCCGGTCTTGGTCGGGATCATGTTTTGCGTGGCCGAGCGGGCACGGCGCAGGTCTTCGTGGTAGACGTCGGTCAGCACTTGGTCGTTGGTGTAGGCGTGGACGGTCGTCATCAGGCCCGAGACGATGCCCAGCTTGTCATGCAGCGGCTTGACCAGCGGAGCCAGGCAGTTGGTGGTGCACGAAGCGTTCGAGATGACGGTGTGCTCTTTGCGCAGCACGTCGTGGTTCACGCCGTAGACGACGGTGGCGTCCACGTCCTTGCCGCCGGGGGCCGAGATCACGACTTTCTTGGCGCCGCCCTTCAGGTGGGCGCTGGCCTTCTCCTTGCTGGTGAAAAAGCCCGTGCATTCGAGCACCACGTCGACGCCCAGCTCGCCCCAGGGCAGCTCGGCCGGGTTGCGGTTGGCCAGCACGCGGATCTTGTCGCCGTTGACCACCATGTAGTCGCCCTCGACCGAGACCTGGCCAGGGAAGCGTCCGTGGGCCGTGTCGTAGCGCGTCAGGTGCGCGTTGGTCTTGGGATCGCCCAGGTCGTTGATGGCGACGATTTCGATGTCGTGCTTCTTGCCCCCTTCATAGTGGGCGCGCAGGACGTTGCGGCCGATGCGGCCATAACCATTGATCGCGACACGGATAGTCATGGTGTTTTTCCTTTGATGAAAAGAATCTGTGACGACGTTGGTGGATGCCCCACTAGCCCACCAGCTTCCGGACGGCGTCTGCGACCCGTTCGGCGGTGAATCCGAAATGCTTGAACAACACCCCGGCCGGCGCGGATTCGCCATAGGTGTCTATGCCGATGACTTCGCCGTCCAGGCCCACGTACTTGCGCCAATAGTCGGTCACGCCCGCCTCGACCGCAACGCGCGGCAGGTTGCGCGGCAGCACGTGCTGGCGCCATGCTTCGTCCTGCCGGTCGAATACCTGGGTGCAGGGCATGGAAACCACCCGCACGAAGATTTCTTCCTTGGCCAACAACTCCTGCGCCGCCAGCGCCAGCGCCACCTCCGAGCCCGTGGCGATGATGACCGCGCGCGGGTTCAGCGCATCGCGCAGTACATAGCCGCCGCGTGCGATATCCGCGATGGTGGCTTGGTCGCGCTCGACGAAAGGCAGGTTCTGGCGCGACAGCAGCAGCGCCGTCGGGCCACCGGCCTTCACGTCCATGCCGACGCTGGCGGGGCGGCTCACCGCCGCGCCCCAGGCGACCGCGGTCTCGGTGGTATCGCACGGACGCCAGACTTCCAGGTTAGGGATGAGGCGCAGGCTCGCCGCGTGCTCGATGGATTGGTGGGTCGGGCCGTCTTCGCCCAGGCCGATGGAGTCGTGCGTGAAGACATGCACCACGCGTTGCTTCATCAGCGCCGCCATGCGCAGCGCATTGCGGGAGTAGTCGGAGAACGTGAGGAAGGTGCCACCGTAGGGCAAATAGCCGCCGTGGAGCGCCACGCCGTTCATGATCGCGGCCATGCCGAACTCACGCACGCCATAGTTGATGTGGCGGCCGAACTGGATGCCGTCGGCGCCCGCGCGCACTGCCTGGACACCCTTCCAGTCGGTGTAATTGGAACCGGTCAGGTCTGCCGATCCGCCCAGCAGCTCGGGCAACATGTCGGCCAGCGCAGCGATGCAGAACTGCGAGGCCTTGCGCGTGGCCACGGTTTCCTGCTTGCGGTTGGTCTCGGCCACGAACTCAGCGAACCGCTCGGCGAAATCGGCCGGCAATTCGCCGCGCATGCGGCGCCGGAACTCGGCCGCCTCTTGTGGATACTGCGCCGCGTATTGGTCGAACAACGTATTCCACTCGCCCTCGAGTTTCGCGCCCTTGGCCTTGGCGTCCCAGAACGCGTACACCTCGGGCGGGACCTCGAACGGCTCGTGCGCCCAGCCGATGGCGGCACGGGTGGCGGCGATTTCCTTGTCGCCCAGCGGCGACCCGTGGACCTTGTCGGTCCCGGCCATGGTCGGCGCACCCTTGCCGATCACGGTGCGGCATTCGATCAAGGTCGGCCCACCGCCCTTGCCGGCTTGCGCTTTCGCCTGCGCGATCGCGGCATCGACGGCCCCGGCGTCGTGGCCGTCGACATTGCGGATCACGTTCCAGCCGTAGGCTTCGAAACGCTTGGCGGTGTCGTCGGCGAACCAATACTTGACCTCGCCGTCGATGGAAATGCCGTTCGAGTCATACAGCACGATGAGCTTGGAGAGCTTGAGCGTGCCGGCCAGCGAAGCAACCTCGTGCGAGATGCCTTCCATCAGGCAGCCGTCGCCGACGAAGGCATACGTGAAGTGATCGACGATGGGCAATCCGGGGCGGTTGAACTCGGCGGCCAGCAGCGCTTCGGCGAGCGCCATGCCGACGGCGTTGGAGATGCCCTGCCCGAGCGGCCCGGTGGTGGTTTCCACCCCCGGCGTGATGCCCACTTCCGGATGGCCTGGCGTCTTGGAATGCAGCTGGCGGAAGTTGCGCAGCTCATCCATGGGCAGGTCGTAGCCGGTGAGGTGGAGTAGCGAATAAATCAGCATCGAACCGTGGCCGTTCGACAACACGAAGCGGTCGCGATCAGGCCAGGCCGGGTTGGAGGGGTTGTGGCGCAGGTGCCCATGCCAGAGCGCCAAAGCGATTTCAGCCATGCCCATCGGCGCGCCGGGGTGACCGGAATTGGCCTTCTGGACAGCATCCATGGACAGCGCGCGGATGGCGTCCGCCATGTTCAGTTGGGGGGCGGCTTGATTGCTCATGAGACACTCTTTCTGGGCCGAAAAGCCCGCTGCTACAAAGCTTTCGAGTTTAACATTCGTCTACGCCCCCCGCCTTTTCCCGGGGCGTGGCGCTTGTCAAAAGTTACATCGAACACGTATCCATGCCTCTCCCCCGTTTTCACGTCGATCTTTCGTTGCAGCCCGGCGCGCGCCTGGCCCTGCCCGATTCCGTCGCCCACCATGCCCTGCGCGTGCTCCGGCTGCGCGAGGGCGACGAGGTCGTGCTCTTCGACGGCCGGGGCGGCCAATATTCGGCCCGGCTGGAGATCCAAGGCAAACAGGCCTACGCCCAGCTGGGCGCCTACGATCCGCGCGAAGCCGAGCTGCCGGGCCGGGTCATCCTGGCGCAGGCCTTGCCTTCGGGCGACAAAATGGACTGGGTGGTGGAAAAAGCGGTCGAAGTCGGTGCCGCGGCGATCCAACCGCTGGCGGCCGCGCGCAGCGTGTTGCGCCTTTCCGGGGAGCGCCTGGAGAAACGCGTGCAGCACTGGCGCCGCGTGGCCATTGCGGCAAGCGAACAATGCGGCCGCAACCGCATCGCCGACGTCGGCGCCCCGATCACGCCCCAGCAGTGGCTGGAACGCCCGGTGGAAGACGGCACCGTTCGATTGCTATGCGACCCTGACGCCGAATTGCGCCTGACCGAATGGGCGGCCGGGGTAGGCACGCCCCCGACCACGATCGAGCTGCTGGTCGGCCCGGAGGGTGGTTGGTCCAACGAAGAATACGCCCTCGCGCGCGAGCACGGCGTGTGCATGGTCCGCTTCGGGGACCGCATTCTGCGCACCGAAACCGCGGGCACTGCACTGATTTCCGCGCTCAGCGCCAAGCTGGGGTGGGTCTGACGCAACGCCAAGGTGCGGCAGCGCCAGGCCCATGCCACGACCTCCCGCCCTTCAGATTACCCCGCATGCGGTGCGCGCGCCGCCTCCGCCGAGCGGGGCGGGATGGTCGGAGTGATTGTCGCCGCCCTGGTGGATCATGAGCGAACGCCCCTTTAGGTCTGACAGCGACTTCAGCCGAGGGGCGAGGACGGGATAGCTGGCCTTGCCTTCGGCATCCACGTACAGGGCCGGCAAATCGCCCAGGTGCGCTTCGTCGTCCCAAGGCGCGCCGTGCTTGCCGGTTTTCTTGGGATCGAGATGCCCACCAGCCGCGAGCGCGGCCACCGGCTTGCCGTCCTGCTGCCCCGGGTCGCAGCTGGGATTGGTATGCACGTGGAAACCGTGCATGCCGGGAGCCAAGCCCGAGAGCGCCGGCGTAAAGACCAGCCCGTACGGGGTCTCCTTGACCGTCACGGTGCCGAGGCTGCGCCCCGTGCCCTGCGCATCGACGGCCGACATGGAAATGGACAGATCCGCGAACGCCGGGGCGCTGACCAGGAACGACGCCAATAACACGAACCCCACACGGTGCTTCATCGATCACTCCTTTGGCTAAATGCCGGCTTCAGCCGGCGGAAGACGGGCCCACGGGCTCGGCGGCGCTATCGGCGCGTTCGAGGATAAAGGCAAACGTCTTGCCGTTCTCGCGCGCGAACTCGACGACGTCTTCGCCCACCTGGGCGATGGCGGCCGCATGCTCGGCCAGGCCCGGATCATCCTGGCGCACGTGGCGCAGCGCCAGCACCATGCCGACCTCCTGGTCGAGCACGGTGTCGCACAGGCAATCGTAGAGGGCGTCGAGGTTGCCGCCGAAATGTTCTGGAAAATCCACCGTATTGGCGATCGCGCGCAGCACAGCGGATTTGCTCTTGGCGCGCGAACAGTCGACTTCAAACAGCGCCAGGTTCGACTCTTGCGCGGCGCGCTTGAGCATCCGCGCGTCGACCCCCTGGTCATACAAGGCTCCGCCAGTCTTGAGGCACTCGCTCAGCTTTCTCGAGTTCAACGACATGGATCACTCCCGTATGCGCCGGAACGACGCGTAGTGATCAGACGTATACCAATATTCGCCGCTGGTGGCCGGGTCGCCGGTATCGCCCTTGCCGGCAACGATACGCCTGGCGCCTCGGTTGCGGGCGCCCGGGGTGGGCACGGTGTACTCGGTATAGTACCCACGAGGCCGCAAGGGCAAAAGCCGCTCACGGTTATAAAACGTCACCCCGTCACGCGGATGCGTGAACCGGTGGCCGGCCCGGATCTTCGCCAGCACCTCCCGCGCTTCCGGAGGCAGGTCTCGCACTGAGATGGTGTCGGGCGCTTTCGCGGCCCAGCCGGCCGCCCCTAGGACCAAGGCCAGCAAGCCCGCTGCCAGCCACGCCATGATGCGGCCGACGGCGGGCAAGGCGCGCGCCGGCCGGAAACTGCTCCTGCTAGACATCGCTATTCCTCGTCAGTGCGGAAGAAAGCCAGAACCTCCGAACTGCGCACGAGCGTATCGCCAAACCCCAGGTCGATCAACTCGCGGGTGTAGTCCGACTCGAACAAGAGGTAGGACGCCAGCGTCGCCCCGCTCAACTCGCCCGGCACCGCAGAAACGCCCATGCCGCGCAGCAGCGAGCGCATGGCCGGTGGCAGGCTGTCTTGGTGGCGGGCGGCGATTTCGTCCAGGGGCCGGCTGGGCGAGATCGTCAGCACCCTGATGGGGCGGAGCGGTCCCTTCCAACGTTCTTCGGGCGGCAGCCGCGACAGCAGGTGGTTGACGCGTTCTATCCCCTCGATGTCGGAATCCAGGCTGTCGAGGAAAATGTTCGACAACGCGTGGCCGCCAATCTGCGCCAGGCTGGGATATGTTGCCGAGCTCGTCCGGCGATGCGGGTCGACCTCGGAATGGCCGCCACTGATGATCAGCACCCTGCGCGCGCCAAGGTGGATCGCGGGGCTGATCGGTGCAAGTTGCCGCATGGAGCCGTCACCGCACCACTCCGGCTCGCCATGCACCAGCAGCCGGCGGGCGGGAAAAACGAATGGAATGGCGCTCGAGGCGAGCAGGTGCTCGATGCCGATGTCCGCGCGCACGGCGGTCCTCAGCGAACGGCTCCAGGGCTCGATCTCGTAGGCGGATTGATAGAAAGTGATGTGCTGGCCCGAGGTATAGCCGGTGGCACCTATGGCCAGCGCCTGCAGCACGCCGTCCGCCAAGTTCGCGCCCAGCCGGTCGAAGTCCAGCACTTCCTGCAGCAGATCGCTGAGCGGCTGGTTATCCAGCAAGGAGGGCTGCTTGCGCCGCCCCACGCGCGCCAGCGTCATGGCGAACGCCAGCATGGAGAGCCAATTGCTGGCGAAGCGGGGTGTCTTGAGCACATCCGTCCGATAGACCTGGCCGGCGTGGAAATTTCCCCACACCTCCAGCATGCGGTCTACCGTCTGGGGTAGGTGATGCGCGCCGCATGCCAGCACGGCGGCATTGATGGCGCCGGCGGACGTGCCGCAGAGGATGTGGAATGGGTTGGCCCGCAGGCTGCCGGGGCGTTCGCCCAGGATGCGGACGAGGGCCTTGAGCACGCCCACCTGGTAGGCGGCGCGTGCGCCGCCTCCGGACAGTACCAGGCCCGTGCAAGCCGGCCGCAGCGCCGGCACCGAGGGCGCCCGTGCGCCCCCCTGGCCGTGTTTACCGGATTCCGCTGCCATCCAGACGCGAGGCGTTCGCATCCATGACCGTCAGTGCGGTCATGTTGATGATGCGCCGCACCGTCGAGCTCGCGGTCAGGATATGGACCGGGGCCTTGCAGCCGAGCAGGATGGGGCCGATGGCGACGTTGTTGCCAGCCGCTGTCTTGAGTAGGTTGTAGGCGATGTTGGCCGATTCGATGGTGGGGCACACCAGCAGATTGGCCTCGCCCTTGAGCGTGCTGTCGGGCATGATCCGGTTGCGGATCGCCTCGTTGATGGCGCTGTCGCCGTGCATCTCGCCGTCGACTTCCAGCCACGGCGCGCGTTCCTGGATCAAGGCGAGCGCTTCGCGCATCTTGACCGCCGACGCCGAGTCGCTGGAGCCGAAATTCGAGTGCGACAGCAGCGCGGCCTTGGGCTCGACGCCCAGGCGCTTCATTTCCTCCGCCGCCATGATGGTGATCTCGGCGACCTGGTCGGCGGTGGGATTCTCGTTCACGTGCGTATCCACCAGCACTACCGTGCGCTGGGGCAGCACGAGGAAGTTCATCGCCGCGTAGACTTTCGCCTCCGGCTTGCGTCCAATGACTTCGTCGATGAACTTGAGGTGGTTGGTGTAAGGCCCCACCGTGCCGCAAATCATGCCGTCGGCGTCGCCCTGGTGGACCATCATGGCGCCAATCAGCGTCAGGCGGCGACGCATCTCGATCTTCGCATATTCCTTGGTGATGCCTTTGCGCTTGGTCATCTCCCAGTAGGCCTGGGAATAGTGGCGATGGCGCTCGTCGAACTCGGTGTTGGTGACTTCCACGTCATGCCCCAGGCGCAGGCGCAGGCCAAGTTTCTCGATGCGCTTGGCGAGCACTGCCGGACGCCCCACCAGGATGGGCTTGGCCAGGCCGTCGTCCACCACGGCCTGCACCGCCCGCAGGACGCGCTCATCCTCGCCTTCGGTGTACACGATGCGGGCTTTCCCGCCTTCGCGCACAGTGCGGCGCGCCGCACCGTACAGCGGACGCATGAACGCGCCGGAGTGGTAAACGAACTGCTGGAGCTGCTCGACATAGGCGTCCATGTCGGCGATAGGCCGGGTGGCGACGCCGGAATCCATCGCGGCGCGCGCCACGGCAGGAGCGATGCGCACGATCAGGCGCGGATCGAACGGCTTGGGGATGAGGTACTCGGGGCCGAACGACAAACCATTGACGTCGTACGCGGCAGCGACGATCTCGCTTTGCTCTTGCCGCGCCAGCTCGGCGATGGCGTGCACCGCCGCGATTTCCATTTCGCGCGTGATGGTGGTGGCGCCCACGTCCAGCGCGCCCCGGAAAATGTACGGGAAGCACAGCACGTTGTTGACCTGGTTCGGATAATCCGAACGGCCGGTGGCGATCACGGCATCGTCGCGCACCGATTTGACCACTTCCGGCAGCACTTCCGGCGTGGGATTGGCGAGCGCCAGGATGAGGGGTCGCTTGGCCATCGCCGCGACCATTTCCGGCTTGAGCACGCCCCCGGCAGACAAGCCGAGGAACACGTCCGCGCCCTGGATCACCTCGCCGAGCGTGCGCTTGTCGGTTTCCTTGGCGAAACGCTCCTTGTCGGGATCCATCAGCGTGGGCCGCCCTTTCCACACCACGCCATCGATGTCGGTGACCCAGATGTTCTCGATGGGCAGCCCCAAGTCCACCAACAGGTTCAGGCACGCCAGGGCCGCGGCACCCGCGCCCGAGCTGACGAGCTTGACCTCTTCGATCTTCTTGCCCACCACGGCCAGGCCATTGATGACCGCGGCAGCCACGGTGATCGCGGTGCCGTGCTGGTCGTCGTGGAACACGGGGATCTTCATCCGCTCGCGGGCCTTGCGCTCGACCTCGAAGCACTCAGGCGCCTTGATGTCTTCCAGGTTGATGCCGCCGAAGGTCGGCTCCAGCGCTGCGATGATGTCGACCAGTTTGTCGGGGTCGGTTTCGTTGACCTCGATGTCGAACACATCGATGCCGGCGAACTTCTTGAACAGGACGGCCTTGCCTTCCATCACGGGCTTAGAGGCCAGGGCGCCTATGTTGCCGAGGCCGAGCACTGCCGTGCCGTTCGAAATCACGCCCACCAGGTTGCCGCGCGCGGTATAGCGGAAGGCCGCGGCCGGATCGTCGACAATGGCCTCGCAGGCCGCAGCCACCCCCGGGGAATAAGCCAGCGCCAAGTCGCGCTGGTTGACGAGTTGCTTGGTCGGAACAATGGAGATCTTGCCCGGCCGGCCTTGCTCGTGGTATTCGAGGGCGGCCTTGCGCAGATTGGGATCGAGGGGTTGAGCCATTGGAAGAAACGCCCCGGTGGGGGTCACACAAAGTTATGCGAGGAGCGGATTATCCGCCCCCCGCAGGGGTTAGACAACCGACGAGGGGAAAACGCACCCGACGTCGAACGTAGTTTTGACGACGGCGTCGATCCGGTCGGAGGGCATTTCGCGCCCGGAACGCTTATCGTCCTGCTCGGGTACTGCCAGGGCGGGCGGCGGCAGGCCCGCATCGCGCAACCGCAGCCTGAGCCGCGCCGCCCAGGCCAGCGTCCCTTCGCTGCCGAGCAGCAAATGCGCAAGATTGGGCGCCGGGGCAGCCTCGCCCGGGCCTGGTTTCGGGACCAGCGCGTCGATGCGATAGCCGGCCGGCCAGGCCGGCTCCTCCAGCATGGCTGTCACGACCGGGTCGGCGGCCAGTTGGAACAACTCGGAAACCAGCTGCCGGCCAGCCGCCGAGCGCAAGGGACGGGTCGAGTCCACGCCAAAGGGCCCCAGCTGCTCGAACGAACCGTCGGCCAGCATGACCAGCGCCGCATCAAGCCCAGAGTCCCGGCAACGCCCGGGTAGCCAGCCACGCGTGCGCTCCAGCCAGGCACCTACGGACTCGTCATCCGCCCCTGCTGCGTGCCAGCGCCAGCTCGTGGCGGAAAGGCGCGAGCGCAGCTCCCCCAGGAGGCACCCGGCCTGCACGATCACGACGCCCGCGCGCTCGTCGACCGCCTCGATCGCGGCGAACTTGCTCACGTCGAGCCGCAACCACGCACGGTCGGCCGGCAAGGCGCTTTCCCGCGCGCCGGATGGGACGAGGAGCACGCCGAACTCCCTGCACAGTGCACTGGCGTGGTAAACGTCTTCCTCGCGGCCGACCACCAGGCGCCCCCGCCCGGGCGCACCCGGCGTTGGCGTCTCGTCGAGCACCTGCCCGCGCGCCATGCGGGCCAGGCGTTGGCAAAAGGCGGGCCAAGGCGCATCGGTGAGCATGCGCGGCAGGAAAAAAGCGCGTCGGCCGGGTTTCATGACGGAAAATCCGGCAACCCGTCCGATCCAGCCCGGGCGCGGCCCCCTCCGGCTCCGCGGGGAGCCTCCGGCGGAAACAGCGCAGCGGTAAACAGATCGAGCAGGACCATGACCGCATTGTAGCGGGCTTGCGGCTTAGGGCGCTTGCGCACGCCCGGGCCTGGGTCCCGCGGCCTTGCAAAGCCGCACTAATATGGAGGTTGGAACGCTGCAACGCCGCAGCGCTCGCCGCCCGTCAACTTTGTTTTCCCTATCATGCTTCGCCTTTCTCCCCGCATCGCCCACATCGCCCCCTTCTACGCCATGGAAGTCGTCAAACAGGCGGCCGCCTTGCAGGCCGAAGGGCGAGACATCGTACAGATGAGCATCGGGGAACCGGATTTCACCGCCATTCCCGCCGTGGTCGAAGCCCTGCAGCGCGCCACCCGCGAAGGCAAGACCCAGTACACGGAAGCAGTCGGCATTGCCCCCCTGCGCGAGGCGATCGCCGGTTTCTACCGCACCCGCTTCGGGGTCGGGGTGGACCCGTCGCGCATCATCGTCACGGCCGGCGCCTCGGGCGCATTGATGCTTGCCTGCACGGCGCTGGTCGACGTGGGCGCCCAGGTGCTGATGCCCGATCCGACCTACCCCGCAAACCGCCACATCGTGACGGCGGCCGGAGGCGAACCCGTACTGATTCCGGCGGGTCCCGAAGATCGCTTCCAACTCTCGGCCGACCACATTCGGCGCCACTGGACGGCACGCACTGCGGGCGTGATCGTGGCGTCGCCGAGCAACCCGACCGGCACTTCCATCGCGCCGCATGCGCTTGCCGAGCTGGTGGAGGAAGTACGCAGGCGCGACGGCTTCACCATCGTCGACGAAATCTATCTCGGCCTGAGCTACGAAGGAGACCGGCGTTCGGCGCTCGCCTTGGGCGACGACCTGATCATCGTCAACAGTTTCTCCAAGTACTTCCACATGACCGGCTGGCGCCTGGGGTGGCTCGTCGTCCCCCAGCAACTGGTGCCCGCCTTCGAGAAGCTCGCCCAGAACCTGGTGATCTGTGCGTCGGCGCCGGCCCAACATGCCGCGCTCGCCTGTTTTCTCCCGGAATCACTCGACATTTTCGAGACGCGCAAGGAAGCGTTCCGCCAACGCCGCGACTACCTGCTGCCGGAATTGGAGCGCTTGGGGCTGTGCGTCCCGGTCAAGCCTGACGGCGCTTTCTATATATATAGCGACATACGCGCGCACGCCTCCGACAGCGCCAGCTTCGCCCAACGTCTCTTGCACGAAGCCGGCGTATGCGCCGTCCCGGGCCTGGATTTCGGGTCTGCCGAAACCGCCGCGTATCTGCGCTTTTCATACGCGACCGATCTGGCGCGCCTGCAGGAAGCCGTGGCACGCATGAGCAAGATGCTGGGTTGATGTCACACTCTCGCGTGCGCGCTTGTCATGTCAGTCCGAACGGCAATGTTGCAGGAGACGACCATGGCAAACCATCCCGTCGCAAACATCGATGCACGCGCGAAATGCGTCACCCTCGTCAACGTCTATGACGTCGAGCCGGAAAAACAGGCGGAGCTGATCCGCGCACTGTCGGAAGCCACCGAACGCGTCATCCGGCATCAGCCCGGGTTCGTGTCGGTCAGCCTCCACCGCAGCCTGGACGGCGGCAAGGTGGTGAACTACGCGCAATGGAAGTCGCAGGAACACTTCGAAAACTTCATGAAGCACCCTGCCACCCAGGAGCAGCTCAAGCGCTTCGCCAGCCTTGCCAAGGGCGTGTCGCCTGCGCTCTATGAAGTGAGCGCCGTCCATGCCGAACCGGATCACGCGGCATGACCGTGGCACAGACGGACCCCGGCTTGTCGCACCTCCGGGCCCGGCTCATCCGGCTGGCATACCGGATGCTGGGTTCGGTCGCGGAAGCCGAAGACGTGGTGCAGAATGCATACCTGCGCTGGCTGGCCACCGATCGGAGCAAAGTCCGCGAACCGGCGGCTTTGCTCCATACCGTCGTCACGCGCCTGTGCCTGAACGAGCTCAAGTCCGCCCGCCGCCGCAGGGAGCTCTATACCGGCCCATGGCTGCCCGAGCCTTTGCCGGACCCCGACGAGCCGGAAACCCGCGACGACATCACGTTCGCCCTGATGATCGCGCTGGAACGGCTGTCGCCGCTAGAACGCGCCGCATTTCTACTGCACGATGTCTTCGGGTGGGACTTCGATGCCGTTGCGCGCACCATCAACCGGGAGCCGGCGACCTGCCGGAAGCTGGCAAGCCGGGCCCGGACCCACATCCAGGCCGCGCGCCCGCGCTTCCCGGTGAGCAGGGAACAAGGCCAGGAAATTGCCGCGGCGTTCTTCGCGGCCTCCCGTTTCGGCGACATGGAGCGCCTGCGCGCACTTCTAGCCGAAGGTGTGACAGCCCATGCTGACGGCGGCGGAAAGGTTCCCGCCTCGCTTCACCCCTTGGCGGGGATCGACGCGGTGCTTGAGCGCCACGCGCAACTCGCCGCCGAATTCGCCCGCGCGCCGTCGAAGCTGGTCCGTTATGCCTTCTTCGACGGCCTGCCTGGCTTCGTGACGATCGAAGCTGGGGAGATCGTGCAGCTGACGGCGCTGGAAATAGATGGCGACAAGATTTCGGCCATCTACGTGATGCGCAACCCGGACAAGCTTCGCCACCTCGGGCTCGGTTCGCCCGGGAACCGAGCAGGCCGACGGCAAGCGTAGCAGGATGAAGGGCCGGACGGACGGCATGCCGCGCGGTCGCCTTTCCGGATACACCGGGCGGAAAGGCGACTCCCGGCTTACATGACGGCAGGGGAGCCCGGCTCGGGCTTCTTGACGGACACGGCCTCGGAAGGATTGGCTGGGTTGGACGGTGCAGAAGAGGCAGAGCGGTTGGCAGGTGCCTTGGGCGCCACGACGCCGGGCAGGTCCGGCGGGACGCCTGCCGCGGAAGCCAGGCGCCGGCGTTCGGCCAGGACCTTGTCACCGTAGGGGCTCGAGCCGTCCGGACCGACGCCCACGTACATCCGCAGGCCCGCGGTGAGCGAGCCGCTGCGATCGATGTATTCCTTCAAGATGGACGCGCCGACGCGAATGTTGGCCACCGGGTTCCAAGCCGCCTGCTCGCCGCCGAACGGCTGGAAGCGCTCACGGTGCACGCGCGTCATGACCTGCATCAACCCTTGCGCGCCAACGTGGCTCTCGGCGAAGGGGTTGAAGCCCGATTCAATCGCGATGATGGCCAAAAGCAGAAGGGGATCCAACCCCATCTCGTGGCCCACGCCGTAGGCCGTTGAGATCAGCATGCGCGTCGCCTCGGCGGAAACGCGGTACTTGCGCGAGATATAGCGCCCCAGGGATTCGCTCTGCCCGGCCGAGACTTTTACGACGGGCAACTTCTGCGTGACCTGGCCGTTGCCCATGGAACCCAGGAAAGCCACCGTGTGGCTATGGGCGTGCGCCTTCGAAGAGCCCAAGGCATCCTCCGCATCGGGGTCGGCGAGGGCAACCTCTTCGGATGCGGACGCCTCCGCCCCCACCAACGATGCATAGATTCCGGCGGCCGTGCTACGAAGCCCGGGCACGGACGGGATGACGACGGCAGCAATCAGCGCCGCTAAAACGATATAACCTGCTACTACGCCAGACCACCTGGATGACCCACCCTTCGGATGGGCAGTGGCCTCGTCCATCGACGAACGCGACTGCGCGTCGGGCATGCTTACCTCCCTTGCATAGGCGGGCCTCGGCCATACACGCCCAGGACGGATGCGACCCGAACGTTCACGCCAAGACCTGCTAGGCTGTCCATCGCACCGCCGTCAGGAAGACGGTCGGCACACTTGCATGGCCGCTACCGCGGAGATAGCTGGAAACCATGCCTGTTTCGGGCAGGGAGCGCGCGTGCGCGCTGCTAAGAAGAACTCCAATTTGGTGGGCGCCCGACAGCCCGTTGATTTCAACCCGGTGGTCTGGTCCGCTCTGCGGGGAGCGGTTGGGGCGACGATGCCGGGCGTTTTGCTGAAAGTGCCCGGATTGTAGGAACCGACGAAGGGGAGGTCAACCGCATAATTCCCCATCTTGGTGCACGCCCCAGGAAAGCGGCGTCATTGCCATTTTCTATCGAGTCCTGAGCCACCGTATATGGTCAGATCAAAAAAAGTAAGCATACACTCCCCTTCTGAGATCCTAGGCCATTGGGAAGATAGGTAAAATCGGCGCGCCCAACGACTCGGCCATAGGCTGCATGGGGCACTCCGCTCGCGCTAGGCCATCCGCCCAACCCGCCCGCGCGCGGGTTAAAGTGCCGGTTCTGGCCATCCCATCCAGGTTCCTTGCCCGTGAAATACCGCGACCTCAGAGATTTCCTCCAACAGCTCGAACGCCAGGGCGAACTCAAGCGCATCCAGGCCGCGGTCTCCACCCACTTGGAGATCACCGAGATCTGCGACCGCGTACTGCGAGCCGGCGGTCCGGCCCTGCTGTTCGAGAACGTGATGCAACCGGGACGGGGCAAATCCGAGATGCCTGTGCTCGCCAATCTATTCGGGACGCCCCGCCGCGTTGCGCTCGGCATGGGCGCGGATGACGTGGGCGCGCTGCGCGAGGTGGGCGAGCTGTTGGCCAGCTTGCGCGAACCGGAACCGCCGCGTGGACTGCGCGATGCGCTGGGCAAAGTCTCCATGCTCAAGTCGGCGCTCTGGGACATGGCACCCCGGGAAGTCCGCTCGGCGCCTTGCCAGGAAATCGTGCTGGAAGGAGACGACGTCGACCTAACCCGGCTGCCCATCCAGCACTGCTGGCCGGGAGACGTTGCGCCGCTGTTGTCCTGGGGCCTAGTCGTCACGCGCGGGCCCAACCGCAAGCGCCAAAACCTCGGCATCTACCGGCAACAGCCCATCGCCCGCAACAAGCTCATCATGCGTTGGCTGTCTCATCGCGGGGGAGCGCTGGATTTCCGGGAACATGCCCTGGCCTACCCCGGCCGCCCCTTCCCGGTCGCCGTGGCGTTGGGCGCGGACCCGGCCACCCTGCTTGGCGCCGTCACGCCGGTACCCGACGCGCTATCCGAATATCAATTCGCAGGCTTGCTCCGGGGCGCACGCACCGAGGTGGCCCGCTGCTTGGGCAGCGCGCTGACCGTGCCCGCTTCCGCGGAGATCGTGCTCGAAGGCCATTTGCTGCCGTCTTCCGACCCTCGGGCCCGGGCCCCGGAGCCGGCACCCGGCGTCCCGCCGCCGCCCGACAACGGCTACGAGATGGCGTTGGAAGGGCCGTATGGAGACCACACCGGCTATTACAACGAGCAGGACTGGTTCCCGGTATTCACGGTAGACCGCATCACCATGCGCCGCGACGCCATCTACCACTCGACCTATACCGGCAAGCCTCCCGATGAACCGGCCGTCCTGGGCGTAGCGCTCAATGAAGTCTTCACGCCGCTGCTGCAACGCCAGCTGCCCGAAATCGTGGATTTCTACCTGCCGCCCGAAGGCTGCAGCTACCGCCTGGCCATTGTTTCGATCCGCAAGCAATATGCCGGTCACGCCAAGCGCGTCATGTTTGGCATATGGAGCGTGCTGCGCCAGTTCATGTACACCAAGTTCATCGTGGTCGTCGACGACGACATCGACGTGCGCAACTGGCAGGACGTCGTCTGGGCCATTACCACGCGCATGGATCCCGTGCGCGACACATTGCTGGTCGATCGCACGCCCATCGACTACCTGGACTTCGCCTCGCCGGTGTCGGGGCTGGGTGGCAAGATGGGATTAGACGCCACCAACAAGTGGCCGGGAGAAACCGACCGCGAATGGGGACGCCCCATCGAGATGGACGCCTCGGTGAAGAAACGCGTGGACGGCCTGTGGGATCAATTGGGGCTGTGACGACAGGCCGGGCGGATGCCGGCCGTCAGCGTGGGCCAGCGCCGCGGCGGCGCGCCTGGCCGTCTTCCTTGATGGCCCGCCAGAACTTGTAGGCCTGATAGGCGGCGGCCGCGAACCCACCCAGCTTGAGCACCCGGAAGATGCCCCGCGGCCGGACCCGGGCGAGCAGCATGGGCGCTGCCGAAGACACGATGGGGTAACGCCGGAGGAGGCGCCAGACCTGCATGGCGGTGTCGACCCCGCCTTTGCCTGGCGAACCCGGCCACACCGACTTGACCACGTTGCCTGGCTTGATGGCTTCGCGCAGCTGGTGCAGCTGGGCGGCCAGCTCCATGCGCTCGATGGAGGAACGGGCCAGCAACAGCTCCTTGCGAGCCTGCATGTCCGAAGCGCGCCGCTTCATGAACCTTCTCCGCGCCGGCTCTCGGCATCCGCGACGGAGGCCAGCATGTCGCGATCGCGCTGGAGTTCCGCCAGCGTATCTTCAAAGGCGATGGGCGAATGGGATGCCTGCCGTCGCACCATGAACAGCATGACGAGCCCGACCAACAGGTAGGCCGCCCCGACGAGCGCAATGGCGAGGTGCCGGTACTCGGTATCCCAGAACACTGCAACGATCAGGAACGAAAACATCAACAGTCCGAGCGCCAGGCACAGCAGCGCCGCGAGCGCCACCAACAGCATGCCCATGAGGCGCGACTTTTCCTCGGCCAGCTCGATGGCAACGAGCTCGAGCCGCGTGCGCAGGATGCCGACGGAAGTCGCGGCCAGCGCCCGCAGCGAGCTCAAGAGGTGCGGAGACTTCGACACCGCGGTGCGTCAGCGGCGGCTGTTGACCAGCAGGCCAGCCAGGAAGCCGACCGCGGCGGCGATGCCGATGGCACGCCAAGGGTTGTCGTGCACGAAATCGTCCGTGGCGCGGGCGGCGGCCTTGCTACGCTCCAACATGGAATCCTGGACGTCGAGCAATTTCTCGCGGGCGCGCTTGAGCGAGGTCAGGGCCCGCTCGCGCAGCTCTACCGCGCGATCGCCCGTGCTGGAAGCGGCTTGCTTGAGCAGGTCTTCCGCATCATTCAACACGACTTTCACGTCCGAGATGAGTTTTTCCTTGCCTGCAGTGCTGGTGTTCATCGCTTGCGCTCCCAAATTGTTTTTCGATTGGACGACCCGATGATAGCAGTCGCTCCCGTCTCCCGGAACCCTGGACCCGCCAGGGCAGCATCGGGTAACACCTGCAACCCGGCACTTGCAACCCGCATCACTGGGCGGCCAGCCAAGCGATCAACTTGTCGTGGAAACCGTTGGCTTGCTGCGCCCCTTCGTCGTTGACGAGGCTGACTACCGTATAGCGTCGGCCGCTCGCGGCCAGTACGTAGCCGGCCATGGCGCGCACGTCGCGCAGCGACCCGCTCTTGAGGTGCGCCATGCCCGCCGCCGGGGACTCCCGCAGGCGACGTCGCACGGTGCCATCGACACCGGGGATGGCAAGCGAAGACACGAATTCCGGCATGAAAGGGGAACGCCACGCCGCGGCCAACAGGCGCGCGAGGCTCTGGGCCGAAATTCTTGCGTCGCGCGACAGCCCGGACCCGTTGTCCACGACCAGCTCGGGAAACTGTAGCCCCCTGGCGGCGAGGATCCTGCCCACCGCTCGTTCGCCACTGGCCACGGTCGCTGGACCCGGCTCGAAATTGGCGCCCAGCGCCAAGAGCAGCAGGCGTGCCATGACATTATTGCTGGACTTGTTGATGACCCGCACGACTTCCGCCAGCGATGGCGATTCGTGGGTAACGAAGAGGACCGCATCGCCTGGTACGACTCCGGGCCGTACCCGACCTTGGACTGTGCCTCCCATTTCCTCCCATAGGCGGCGGAAGGCGCCCTCTGCATGCTGGGGCTGCGGCAAGGCCAGGCGATAAACGCTGAATTCGCCGCAGCTGCCAGATACCGTTCCGGCCAGGCGGAGCGAAACGCCGGTCGACGTCAGGAAAGGCTCCGTGCGCACCGACGGCGCCCCCGGACAGGGAGCATCAGACCATTTCAGCTCGCCCTCGACGACCACGCCGGGCAGCGGCGGATCCATCGTGACGCGCCATCTCCGCAGGCGGGAGTCAGGAATGAACAACAGGCGCACTGCGCCAAAGCCGACCACCCAAGCGTCGGGGCTCGCGTTATAGGCACGGGACGAGTCGCCGTCGAAGGCGCCGGGATCGATGGCGACCGAACCGAATATCGAGCGGTCCACCACCAGCTCGGGGATGCTGCGCACGCCGCGCAGGCGCAGCTCCCGCAACAGGCGCCAAAGATCTTCCAGCTTGAAAAGCGGATCACCGCTGGCCCGCAGATAAAGCGGGCCCGAGAGTTCGCCGTCGGCCGAGACGGTCGTGCCGGGATGCACCAGGAGCTGGGTGCGCCAGACGTAAGCCGGCCCCAGGCTGTCGAGCGCGGCGAAGGTCGTCACCAGCTTCATGACCGAAGCGGGGTTGCGCGGCTGCTCGGGATTGACGGCCACCACCCGCGTGCCGTCCACCCGTTCCACGACGACCGAAAGCGCGCTGTCGGGCAAGCCCGTGGCCTTCCAGGCCGCGGCCAGTTCCGCAGGCAAGCCCTGGGCCATGGCGCTGCACGAGGCCGCGACAGATAGCACCGCCCCGAGGGCGATCCGGATGCCTTTCTTCCACCCGGTTCCGGTGATGCCGGTGGGCCGATCTGCCCCGTGACCAGCCAGCATGCGACCATGCAGCAAAGCCAACTCCTCCGCTTGCCTGAACAAGCCCCTAAGCATACCGGTTCCGGCGTGCGCCGGGCGTCAATGGTAGAGCGAGTTCTCGTAGCGGACCAACAGTTGGCGCATGTGGTTGACGGTGCCCTTGAGCGCCTCGGTCGCTTGGGCCAGCGAGGCGACCGAGACGGTCGTGCGTTCGACCTCCTGGGCGATGCCCTCCATGCTCTCGGCCACTTCCTTCGACGCGGAGGATTGCTGCTGCAGCATGCCGGAAATGTCGCGCGCGCGCTCGACGACCATCATGGATGAGCGGCGCACGCGCTCGAAGAACCCGGCGCTTTCGCGGATTTGCTCGCCACTGTACTGCACGGAGGCCACCGCTTCCTGCATGGACAACGAAGTTTCGGTGGCGAACCGCGTGATGGCTTCGAGCGCGTGGCCGATGTCGTCCGTACTGCCGGCCGTGCGGTCGGACAACGTCCGCACCTCTTCCGCCACCACGCCGAAGCCGCGGCCGTTTTCACCGGCGCGGGCAGCCTCGATGGCCGCGTTGAGCGACAAGAGCCGGGTCTGGTTGGCGATTTCGCTGATGGCCTGCGTGACGCCGGAGATCGTGGAAACGAGGTCATGCAGCGAGCCGATCTGTTCGTTGGTGCGCCCCACTGCTTCGGCCACTGAATGGGTGCCGCGCACCGAATCGCTGATCTTGGCCTCGGCGGTGTCGACCTCCTGCAGCGCCGATTCCGACAGCGAAAGCGCGGTGCCAGTGTGCTGGGACGCCTCGCGTATGGCCACGCTCATCTGCTCGACCGCAGCGGCAATGCGGGTGAGGCGGTCGCGCTGCTCTTCGACCACCTTGCGGATCGCGTCGATCTCGCCGTCGACCCGGTCGGCGTTGGAATCGACCGCCCGCGCGACCTGGAGCACGTCGCACAACGTCGAGCGCAGGTGAATGCGCGTAGACTCCACGCGCATCGGCAGGCCGCCGAGATCGAACTGGTGTCGCCCTTCGACCCGCTGCGACAACATGCCTTGCCCGATCGCGGCCAGCGTCTCGTCGACCCGACGCAGCGGCTCGGACACGCGCAACCGCCAAACTGCCGCGGCAGCGGCCACGACGACGGCCTGGCCGAGCAGCCAGCCCCAATGCGGCGCCAGCCAGCCTCCCAACGCGGCGCCAAGCGAAAGCGCCGCCGCGCCGGCACCCCAGGGGGTAGGATGGTGCCACCACCGGGGGCGGGGCGTGGCCGGAAACTTGGCCCGGCCCGCCGCGATGTCTGCGTACAGCGCCTGGGCGGCCGCCACTTCCTCGCGGTCGGGCGCGTTGCGGACCGACATGTAGCCGACGTGCTTGCCGTTCTCATGCAGCGGGGTGACGTACGCTTCCACCCAGTAGAACGCGCCGTCCTTGCAGCGGTTCTTCACCAAGCCGCGCCATGGCTGGCCCCGCTTGACGGTAGCCCAAAGGTCGGCAAAGGCCTCGGGCGGCATGTCGGGATGCCGTACGATGTTGTGCGGCTGGCCGATGAGTTCCTCGCGCGAGAAGCCGCTGACTTCGATGAACGCGGGGTTGGCATAGGTGATGCGCCCTTTCAGGTCGGTGGTCGTCACCACCGGGCGGCTTTTCTCCACAAACCGCTCGACTGAAGTAACGGGCAAGTTCTTGCGCATGATTCTCTGGATCGACAACGACTCTTGAGCGGTTGACGGCAAGAACTCGGGATAACTTTAGGGTTATTTGCGGCGCGCACACGCATCCATGCGCGCATCCCGGTGGGTAGCGGCTCGCTTGTCCCAGTCCGCCAGTTCCTGTTAGCCTGCCGGGCCGGGATGCGCAAGCACCCTGCGCACGCCACGCTTTGCCGCCCCGCCCGGCCGGGGCGAAAAAAGGACTCCCCATGCTCGAACTGATCAGCCAGCACCAATGCTTCGGCGGGCAACAACGCTTCTACCGCCACGCGTCCACGGTCATCGGCCTGCCGATGCGCTTCTCTGTGTTCCTGCCCACGCATGCGGATCCCGGCCCGGTGCCGGTGCTGTTTTACCTGGCGGGACTGACCTGCACCGAAGAAACCTTCATGATCAAGGCCGGCGCGCAGCGCTTCGCGCAACGGCACGGGATCAT
>NZ_CALFCW010000039.1:0-6052 GCF_937950555.1 uncultured Pigmentiphaga sp.
AATATCGACATGATCACATTGCCCTCCGAGGACCCGGCCCCCTGCTTTTCCCGGACGTCCAGTTCGTCGAATATCCTGTGTTTCAGGAAATGCCGCCAGTTGGGCGGCACGCGAGCGAGCACCGCCGTGAGCGCCGCATAGCGCTCCGGAGTCCAGGACCGCTCGAACTCGTCGCGCCCCGGCCCGTAATCGAAGTGGGGATACTGCTCGGGCCGGCAGGCCTCGGCTTCCTTCCGGAGCTGGTGGGTGCCATCCTCGTCGATTTCACCGTCGACGATGGCGACGTAGTAGTCGTCCCGCGCCTGCTGCACGGATACGTAGCCGCACTTCACGTCACGCAGTACGCTTTCCGGGTCCCGTTCGTAGGCCGGCCCGTAGCCGCCCCCGCCGCAGCCTTCCAATCGGATGACATCGCCCGGCTGGCAATGAATGAGATCGTTCACGCCCAGGTCTTCTTCGCGATCCGTATCCGGATTGCGGGTAAAGCGCGACACGGAGCCGGCCTTGCCGCCGAGCACGCCCCAGGAGCCGAACCGCGATTTGTCGCGGTTGCGGGCCGTGATGATGGTGTTGGGCGCGAATACCTTGAACTCCATCACCGTGCCCAGGCCACCCCGGTACTTGCCGGCGCCCGCACTGCCCGGCACCAGGCCGTAGCGGGTAATGCGGATGGGCACCTCGGCCTCGTTGATCTCGACCGGCGTATTGCGCAAGAACGCGACAATGGCGCCCGACGCCTCCGAACCGTCGCCTTGCGCCGATCCGCCCGCGCCGCCGCCCACCGGGCCGAGGGCAGCGATAACGCTGTTGCCGTCCGACGACGTGGTGCGAACGTTGACGATGCTCATCCCGCCTGCAGGCGAGGCCGGCATGAGGTCCGGCAACGCACGCGAGAACGCACCGATCGTGGCGTACTGAACGACCTTGCACGTCAGGCTGCGCATTCCCACTGCGGCGGGAGGCAGGGGATTGACGACAGTACCCTCCGGCAGGACGCAGCGCGCCACCCGCAGCATACCGGCATTGAGCATAATGTCGGGATTGAGCGTGTAGAGCACGTAGTTGAGCCCCACCAATGCCAGCACATGCCGCTCCTTGCCGCCGGTGGGCATATTCAGCGAAGAGTGCAGCTGCGGATCGCTACCGGTGAAGTCGAACTCCAGGTCGCTGCCGCGCACCCGCACGGTGAGCATCACGCGCAGCGGCTTGCCCTTGGCGGAATCCTCGTCGGCGAACTCAGCAAAGGGATAATCGCCGTCGGGGATCTCCGACACCAGGGTGCGCGCCTGCTCCTCCGAATAGTCCAACAGCGCCTGGATGCCTTCCTTGAATGCCGCGGCGCCGAAGCGCTCGATGATCTCAAGCACCCGCCGCTCGCCGGTCATCAGCATGGCGATCTGCGCATTCAGGTCGCCGCGGTTCTGCTCCGGTGCTCGGACGTTGATCGCCATGAGCTGCATGAGCTCTTCGTTGAGCACGCCCGCGCGCACGATCTTGGTCGGCGGAAAGCGTATGCCTTCCTGCTGGATTTCGGTCAGGGTGCGCGACAGCGAAGCCGGCACGGCCCCGCCCATGTCGGTGTTGTGCACGTGGCCGCCGACGAAGCACATCAACTCGCCTTCGTAGAACACCGGCTTCCACATCATGACGTCGGGCGTATGGGTCGCCACGAAGCCGCTGTAGGCATCGTTGGTCATGCCGACGTCGCCCGGCTCGAAGGGCCCGGTCATTTCGATGACTGAACCGAAGTCCAGGCCCGGATACCAGGTCGCGCCCAGGGTCTTGGGCGACGCGAAGGTCAGGCCCTCCGGCGTCATCAGGGTGCAGGAGAAGTCTTCCGTTTCCTTGATGAAGGCCGAATGCGCCGTGCGGATCAGCGTATAGGCCATGCTTTCCGCGGCCGCGACGCAGTAGTTGGCGAAAATCTGCAGCGTGGATTTGTCAAACGTCATAACTCATGCTCCTGCCTGGCCGTCGGCCGAAATCTCCAGGTTGCCGTAGATGTCCACCGCTACGGAATAGCCGGGCAGCACGGTGGTCGTGCAATCGTCCTGGGCAACGATGGCCGGCCCTTCGAACGCGTGGCCGGCCAGGAGATCCGCGCGGCGGTACAAAGGCACCGTGCGCAATGCGCCGTCCAGCCATACTTGCAGCATGCCCGATGCGGCAGGCGCGCCCTTGCCGCGCGGGATTTCACGCAGGCCCGGCTTGGGGGTGGGCGACGTAATGACCAGCCGCAAGGCCACCACCTGCAGCGGCGCGGTCTCGTCGCTATGCCCGTACAGGCGCTTGTGCTCGGTGTGGAAGGCCCGGCCGATCGCGGCCATGTCGCAGTCGTGCAGCCACTGCGGCTGCAGCGGCGTGTCGATTTCGAAGGACTGGCCCCGATAGCGCATGTCGGCCGACACGTCGATGAGCGCCTGGTCGGCATCGCCGCCCTCGGCCGCGAGCCAGGCGCGCGCCTGCGCTTCCAGCTCGTGCATTTCGGCTTGCAGGGCCCGGAGGGTATCGGGTGTGAGGTCGTAGTAGGTAGTCTTGACGAAGTCGTTCTTCAGGTCGGCGATCAGGCCGCCCAGCGCCGACAGCACGCCCGGCGTAGTGGGCACCAGCAGCTTGTTCACGTTCAGCGCGCGCGCCAGGTAGCACGCCATCATGGGCCCCGCCCCGCCGAAGGGCATCAGCGTGAACTCCCGAGGGTCCACCCCGAAGCGCGAGATGATGCGACTTACGCCAGCGTACATGCTGGACACGGACACCTCGACGATGGCTTCGGCGGTCTCCAGCACGTCCTTGCCCAGCTTCGCAGCCAGCGGCGCGATCGCCTCGCGCGCAGCCTGCACGTCGACCTTGACCGCGTTGTAGCCCAGCTCCGCGTTGCCGATGACCCCCATGACAGCGAAGGCATCCGTAATGGTGGCCTGCTTGCCGCCCCGCCCATAGCACACCGGCCCGGGGTTGGAGCCGGCGCTTTCCGGGCCCACCTTGAGCACGCCGAAGCGATCCACCCAGGCGATCGAGCCGCCGCCGTCGCCGACCGACGATACCGACACGGAGGGAATATGGATCTGGAATTCGCCGATGTATTCGCCGGTGGCGTATTGCGGCTGGCCGTCGATGATCAGCGCCATGTCGGCCGTGGTGCCGCCGATGTCCAGGCTCATGCAGCGCTTGACCCCGCACTGCTGGGCCACGTAGGCCGCGCCGATCACGCCGGAAGCGGTGCCCGACAAGATCATCTGCACGCAATTCTGCTTGCCGTACTCGGCGCTCATCACGCCGCCGTTGGACTTGGTGACCTTCAGGTCCACGCCCACCCCGGCCCGCGCAAGCGCGCCCTGCAGGCTGGTCAGGTAGTGCGACACGCGAGGCTGCACGTATCCGCCGATGACCGCGGTGAGTGTGCGCTCGTATTCCCGTATGATGGGCCAGACTTCATGCGAGCACGACACGAACATGCCCGGGATGGCGGACTGGATAAGCTTCTTGACCTGCTGCTCATGCGCGGGGTTGCGGTAGGCGTGCAGCAGCGAGACCACGACGCCCTCGCAGCCGGCGGCCTGCAGGGCCTGGGCTGCCGCCAGCACGCTGGCTTCGTCCACGGGCGTATCTACCGTGCCGTCCGCCGCCATGCGCTCGACCACGCCGAACACACGGTCGCGGGTGACCAGCGGCGCCGGCCGCTTGGACTTCAAGTGGTACATATCCGGAATCTTCAAGCGCGCGATCTCCAGCACGTCCTCGAAATTCCGTGTCGTGACCAGGCCCAGCTTCAGGCCCTTGCGCTGCACGACCGCGTTCACGCCCACAGTGGTGCCGTGGGTGAAATACGCGACGTCCGCCGGATCGATACCGTAGCGTTGCGCCAATTGCGACATACCGGCAAGCACTTCGCTGCCGGGTTCGTCCGGCCGTGAGAACACCTTCAGTGTCCGGATCGTCCGGTCAGACTCGTCTAGCACCGCGAAATCGGCGAACGACCCGCCGATATCGACTCCGATTCTCAAACCCATCCTTTTTGCCGCCTTGATACGAGAGTTGCTGGTATGAACGCAGCGAGTTTAAGAACTGCCCCACCATATGACAAATCCGCATACGGCAGGATGTCATGCAATTTTGATATACCGGTCGAATTCTCCCACGGCATATCAAAACCGCATGAGGGGTCGAACAATACGTATTTGAGGGCATCGCAGATAGTTCATAGACTTGGCTGACCAGCCAGCACGCGCTGCTTCCAGAATTGCCACAAGGGGAATTGCCATGCAAACGAGCAGAAGAGACTTTCTTTCCATGTGCGCCACCGCAAGCGCCATGGCCGGCCTGCCCACGCTCTCGTGGGCTTCGGAATCACCCAAGCGCGGCGGACACGTCCGGTTCGCAGTTCAGAACAGGTCCATATCCGATACCCTGGATCCTGCCAAGGGCGCCCACTCGGCGGACTGGACCAAACAATTCTGCCTGTTCAACGCGCTGACCGAATTCAATGATTCGATGATTCCGGACCTTGCGCTGGCAGAACGCCTGGAGAGCACGGACGGCGCGCATTGGCGCATCGTCCTGAAGCAAGGCATCCATTTCCACGATGGCGCGGAGCTGACGGCCGAAGACGTGGTGTATTCGCTGGCCCGCCACAAGGATCCCGCCACGGCATCCAAAGGCTACGCCATCGCCAGCGGATTCACCGAGATAAAAGCGGTGGGCAAGTACGAGCTTGCCCTGACCATCTCGAAGCCCAATTTCGACCTGCCTGCGGTGCTGGGAAGCAGCTACTTCCTCATCGTGAAGAACGGCACCAAGGACTTCAGCAAGCCGGTCGGCACGGGGCCGTACGTGCTCGAGTCCTTTGTCCCTGGCGACAAGTTCACCGCCAAGCGCAACCCCAACTACTGGAAGTCCGGTCTGCCGTACCTGGATTCGGTGGAGATCATCGGCGTTCCCGACAACGCCGCGCGGGTCAATGCGGTGCTGGCCGGGGACATCGACATCTGCTCCCTGGTCGAGAACCGCTATGCCAAGCAGGTCGACGCCAGCAAGAATGTCGACCTGATCGTCAACAAGCTATCGCTTTATACGAATCTGATCCTTCGCCAGGACAACCCCATCACCGGCAACCAGGATTTCGTTGCGGCCGTGCGCTACATGCAGGACCGCAAGCGTATGCTGGACAGCGTCATGCAGGGCTATGGCGCCATCGCCAACGACCATCCCGTCGCGCCCTGGGACCCCTATTTCCTGGAAGACCTGCCGCAGCGGCCCTTCGACCTGGACAAGGCCAAGTACCACATGCAGAAAAGCGGCCTGGCCGGCCAGACCATGGAGGTCATCTGCCAGCCCGGCATCCCGGCGTCGCTGGAAGGCGCGCAGTTCCTGCAGGGATTCGGCGCCCAGGCGGGTTTCAATTTCAAGATCAGGCAGGTTCCCACGGACGGCTACTGGTCGACGTACTGGACCAAGTTTCCGATCACCTACGGCTCGATTTCGAACCGGCCCAGCGTGAGCATGATCTTCGACCTGTTCTACCGCTCGACTTCGAGCACCAACGAGGCCCAATGGAAAGACCCGCGACTTGACCAATTGCTGGACGCAGCCGGCGCCGAAGGGGACTTCGCCAAGCGCAAGGCCATCTACGGCGACATGCAGACGCTGGTGCACGAAGAATCGGGCACCATCATCCCCGTGTTCACCGCCATCCTGGACGGCGTTTCCAGACAGATCCGGGGTTACAAGCCCAACCCTTCCGGCATGAACATGGGCTACCGCTTCGCCGAATCGATCTGGCGAGCATAGCGGGGACCGTCCGGGGCAGCGCAGCCGCAAGGATCATCGATTCTCGCGGCTTTTTTCATCCGGTACCCGCAAGGGCCGCCCGGCGCACGCCCAGGCGGCTGTCCGCCTCGTCCAGCCAGCCCGGGCGCAGCTCCGGCACCGAATCGACCAGCAAGCCGGTATAGGGATGGCGCGACGGCTCCATCAGCGCGCCGCGTTCGCAGGAATCCACCTTGCGCCCCTGGTAGAGGACGGTGATTTCGTCGCAAGTGGTCCGCACCGTAGA
>NZ_CALFCW010000040.1:0-7193 GCF_937950555.1 uncultured Pigmentiphaga sp.
GGCCACCGGCCAGCTCGCGCGCGCCGGCCAGGGCCAGGGCGGATACGACGCGTGGCGCGAGGAAGTCCGGGCCGCCGTCGAATACCGTCCTCCGGAATGGCAATCGGCAGGACAGATCGCGGGCAAAGGCATCCACCCCGCCGCGCTGTTCCGGCCGGTGCAGGAACTGCTCGACAGTCATCCCGACTCGGTGCTGGTCTGCGACGGTGGCGAATGCGGCCAGTGGGCCCAGGCCTGCCTGCGCGCCGGACACCGTATGGTCAACGGTGTGGCCGGCGCCATCGGCGGCGCGCTGCCCATGGCGCTGGGCGCGCGCTGCGTTTATCCGGATGCGCCCATCGTCGCGGTCATGGGCGACGGCACTTTCGGTTTCCATTGCGCCGAAATAGATACCGGCGTGCGCTATGGTTTGCCGTTCGTCTGCCTGGTCGCCAACGATGCCCGCTGGAACGCCGAATACCAGATCCAGCTCAATACCTACGGCAAGGATCGCACCGTCGGCTGCGAGTTGCTGCCCACGCGCTACGAAAAGGTGGCGCAGGGTTTCGGCGCGCAAGGCGCCTACGTGGACGACTTGGCGGCGCTGCCCGCCGCACTGAAGCAGGCTGCCGCCGAGCGGCGCGTGCCGTTCTGCCTGAACGTCACGCTGGAGGGCCTGCCGGCTCCGCTCGTGCGCAGGTAGCATGGAGATCATCGCCCTGGTGGCGGCCGGCGCCTGCGTCGCCGGGTTCGTGCAGGGAATGACGGGCTTCGGCTTCGGCATGGCGTCCATGGTGTTCTGGTCATGGACGCTGGCCCCCGAAGTGGTGGCGCCGCTGGTGGTGTTCGGCTCGCTGGTGGGGCAATTGCTGGGCCTGGGTGCGCTGCGCCGCGCCTTCAACTTGCGGCGCGCGCTGCCTTTCCTGATCGGCGGGGCGCTGGGCATACCGTTCGGCGTGGCGCTGCTGCACGATATCGATCCCCGTCACTTCAAGCTGGTGATCGGCGCGGTGCTGGTGGTGTATTGCCTATCGCTGCTGTTGGTGGCGGAGTTGCCGCGCATCCGCCACGGAGGGCGGATGGCCGACGCCACGGTGGCCTGGATTGGAGGGCTCATGGGCGGGCTGAGCGGCATGTCGGCCTCGGCGCCGACGCTGTGGTGCGTGTTGCGAGGCTGGCCGCGCGACGAGCAGCGCGCGGTGTTCCAGAGTTTCAACCTGACGGTGCATGCGCTGACGCTGACGGCGTATGGCGTGAGCGGCGTGCTGACCGCGGAGACCAATCGCCTGTTCCTGGTGGTGGCGCCGGCCATGCTGGTGCCGACGCTGTTCGGGCTATGGCTGTATCGTCGCTTCGACGACGTGCTGTTTCGCAAGCTGGTTCTGGCCTTGCTGGCGATTTCGGGAGCGATGCTGCTGATATCCGGATTGCGGGGATGATGGACCGAGAGCGTGGCGATGCCAGCTCCCCGCCATTTCGTTATCATCCAGTACACTGACGATTGTGCGAGCCCGGACGGCGGCATGTTGCCGTCCGGCGGGCTTCATGTCGAGAGCGCGCACCGGAATTCAAAGTCGCCCGTTTCGAAAGCCTGGACACAAAGCAATGAGTGCAAAAAATGCCGGCAGCAAGCCGAATAAGCCAGCAGACGTAATCGAGACCGGACGTCTGTGGCAGCGTCCCGGGTTCCTGATCCGGCGGCTGAACCAGATCCATATTTCGCTGTTTTACGAAAGCTGCAAGGACTTCGGAATCACCCCCGTCCAGTATGGAGTGCTGACTACCCTGAGGGAACACCCGAACCTGGATCAGACGTCGCTGTGCGCCGAAGTCGGTGTGGACCGCACGACAATGGCGGATGTCCTGCATCGCCTGGAAGACCGGGGGCTGGTCAAGCGCAAGCCCAGCCCTACGGATGGCCGCATCAAGATCGCCAGCATCACGCCCCGCGGTCTCAAGGTCACGGAAGACATGTACGAAGCGATGCGCGAAGCGCAAATCCGGTTCCTTTCCCCGCTGACACCTCAGGACCGGGCCACCTTCGTTCGCATGATGCTGCAGCTCGTCGAAGGCAATAACCAGTACGGCCGGACGCTGCTCAAGCATTTCGACTGACGGCCCCGCGCGGGAGGAGGCGGTCCGCAGCGCCTTGCCGTCGTGTCGTCAAAGCTTCCCGAGTATCTCCAGCGCCTGGTCGCGTGGCATGACCGCCGCGTACTTCTGTGCCATATCGAACAGGTTGGCCTCGTGCGGGCCGATTGCCCGGTCTCCGACGCAGTCCGACAGCACGTAGGGGCGGAATCCGTATTGCATTGCATCGACGACCGACGCACGCACGCAGCCGCTGGTGACGGCGCCGGCCACAACGAGGGTTTGCACGCCCCGCTGTGTCAGCCAGGCGGACAAGCCGGTACCGAAAAAGGCCGATGGCACCGTCTTGCGCACCACGAGTTCTCCCTTGCATGGCATGAGCTCCGGCACGATCGCGCTGTCCCGGCCCTGCTCCTTGAGCGCAAGCAAGCCGGGTACTTTTTCGGTAAAGATGTTGCCGTCGGCGTCGTCGTCGGCGAACACGATGCGGGTATGCGCGACCGGCCATTTCCTGGCCCGGGCAAAAGCCAGAAGACCCACGGTATTGGAGATGGCGGTGGCAATATTGCCGCCTCCGAACTGGTTGCCGTCAGCGAAGCCATTGACGAAATCGACGATCAGCAAACCGACCGGCGCCTTGGGTTCCAACGGGGCGCCGAAGCTTTGCCGTTCGTAGACTGCAAGATCGTTCTGTGTGGACATGGTTGCGCCTCAGTGGTCGAGCACGACGCCGTTGCGAACCACCGCTTCGCCGTCAAGGAAGACATCGCAATGACGAAGGGGGACGTCGATATGGCATGCCGTGGTCCTGTTGCCGCCGGCCTCGTTGTTGGGCCCGAGCGAGAACAGGAAGTTGCCTTCGAAAGCGCGGGCGTCCATGCCGAGGGTGGCTTCCCGGTCATACAGGCCCAGTGTCGACCAGTGCGCGCGAGGTTGCAGGCCCCAGCCGATATGCGAGATTGCGTAGGCTTCCTTGTCGTCGAAGGTGGCCATGTATTCGGACAGCAGCTCGGCCTCGATGCCGCCGTCGATCTGCGTGACATAGCCGCCTTCCACCGTTAGCTGCACGGGCTCGCGCACATAGCATTTCTGCGGCAAGATAATGTCTCCGCGATCGATCACGATGCGGCCGTGCGCGGTGCCGTCATTCGGAAATGTCAACGCAAAGCCGCTGGGCCAATGGTCCCACCTGCCGGGCTCGTCGACGAACCCGTACTCTGCGATCGGCTGGAACTCGCCCAGGGGGCAGCGCAGGTCCGTGCCGGCTGCCGAAACGATATGCATCTGCCTGGCGCCGGCGATGCGTTGCTGCGCGGCCAGTACGCGTTCGCGGTCCCCGGCCGTGGGCACCAACCGCGCCAGTATCTCGGGCGGCTCCACCGCCAGCAGGATCTTCGTGCCTGCGCGAAGAATATCCAGTTGTTCTGGCGAAAACAGCAGCGTCATCAGGTCCAGGACCAGGTCGCTTGCCTTGAGCGCCGCGATGGCGGCACGGTTTCCCGTCAGTGCCGTGGTGCCGAGGTAGGCCAGCGCGTCCCGGCTGAGGGCTTTTTCGCCATTGACCGGCGGCAGGTCCAGGCGATTGACGGTCGCCCCGATGGATTGCACGGCGATCAAAGCCGTCGATAATGTTTGCGGATGCGTGGCAGGACCGGTAAGTATGGTTACCGTTTGGCCGGCTTCGAGACGTGAAAGCGTCAAGACCTGCTTCCAGGCCTCGACCATCTGGTAGTCGCTGACGGGCATGAATAATCTCCAGGGGTGCGGCCGGCCCCGGCCGTGGGGCGGCTGTGCGATGCGATTAGACGGGAGCGCCCAGGAACGTGCCGAACGCTTCGTAGAAGCCGGGCTCGTTGTCCCAGGGAATCATATGACCTGCGCCGGGCACCCGGATATGCTGCAGGTGGGGCACGAGTCCGCGGATTTCCTCGACATCCGCGTCGTCGACAACCCCGCCGTGTTCGGCGGTCATCAGCAAGGACGGGATGCGCAGCGTCGGAAGATCGGCGTGAATATCGTCGCTGTGAAAGCCTTCGAAACTCTCGCGTACCGCCCGTTCGTCGCAGGTGTGCAGCCACTCCGCACGCAGCTTCAGTTGCGCATCGGTCCAACTGGGACAAAAGACGCGCATGGCTTCGGCGTCCATGCCTTCGCGGGCCTGCGCGATGGAATCGACATACCAGTCCAGTTTCGCCGGGTAGGGACGGCGTCCCGGACCGGAGACAGGCGGATCGATCATGGCGAGACGGGCCATGCCCGGTGCGGCCTTGGCCGCCCGGATGGCGATCCGCGCGCCCATGGAATGACCGATCACGCTGTACCGCGTCAGGCCGATCGCGTGGGCGAATGCGGCCAGGTCGTCGGCTTGCGCATCCAGGCTGTAGTCGAGCTGGCTGGACGCGGAAGACAGGCCCCGGCCACGGATGTCCAGAATGTAGGTATCGAACGTGGCGCCCAGCCGCTCGCCTACGAATCCCCATGTGACGGCGGGACTGGTAATCCCCGGGACGACGATCACCGGGTCTTGTTGCCCGCGCGGGCCGGCATCGCCGCCGTATCGCAGGAAGTGCTGCCTTATGCCGTTCGCGTGGACATTCGCGCCGTAGAGGAAATTGGAAGATTGACTCATGTGTTCGCCTCGATGATGCGCAAGCGGTCAGTAGGCCCCCGACAGCAGCGCGCCTGCTCCGGGTACGACAGGGTCCAGATCCAAGGCCTTGAGCATCGCGTAGGTGGTCGCGATCGCGGCGGTCAGCACGGGTTTCCCGGTCATCGCCTCTACCTTGGCGACCACGGGAAGCGACGGCATCTGTACGCATGCCGATAGGACTACCGCGTCGGCGTCCTGGTACGGCAGGGTTTTGACGATATCCGGGAGCAAGGCGGGGTCGTGGCGGCCGACCTCGAGGTTGTCGGGGATCTCCAGTGCCCGATAGTCGATGACTTCATAGCCTTCGTTGCGGATGTAATCGACGACCAGTTCCGTCAGCGGGCGCATATAAGGAGCGACCACGACGATCCGCTTGGCACCGATGACCTTAAGCGCATCGACGAGGGCACCCGCGCTGGTGATTACCGGTGCCGCAGCGCCGTTGCGGGCCGTGCCTTCCGAAAGGCGGCGTTGCGACGTGCGATGATAGCCATGGCCCATCGCCATGATGGCGACCAGGCATGCATAACCCAGCACGTCCACCCGGGCATCGCTCAGTTCGACGGCGCAGCGGTCCGACTCCGCGTCCATGGCGGCCAGTTCTTCCTTGACTACTTTCTTCATGCGCATGCGGCTGGAGTGAAAGGTAAACCGCTCGGGCAGAATGGTTTGCCTTGCCATCAGCATGGCGGGTATTTCCGTCTCCATGGTGGTGTTGGAACTCGGCACGATCTGGCCGATGCGAAAGCTTTTCGTCACGTTCTACTCCTTTTGATTGGCCGGGCGGTGTTTCGGCGCGCCGGCTACAGCCCGAAGATGCGTTGCGCGTTACCGTGGCAGACGAGCTGCCTGACTTCCTCGTCCAGCGGGGCCTGTTCGATGAACTCGGCGGCCAGGGCCGTGGACTCGTACGGATAGTCGACCGAAAACATGACCGCCTCCGGGCCCATTTCTCCGATCGCGCCCAGGAGGGCGGGCGCCGAACACACTCCGGACGTGGTGATCAGGATGTTCGTGCCGATATAGGAAGAAGGCGGACGCTGGAGCCGCACGCCGTGGGGATACACCGCAAAGCGGCTGTCGAAGCGCCAGCGCATAAAAGGCAGGCCCTCGCCCATGTGGCCGAGTATGACCCTTACCCGGGGGAAACGGTCGAAGACACCGCCGAACAGCAGACGCAGCGCGTGGCTGGCCGTTTCGACTTGCCAGCCCCAGGTCGCGCCAGCCAGTTCGGGGTGTCCTTCGAGCGCCCGGGGGGTGGCAACGGCGTCCGCCGGGTGCAGGTAAAGGGGCACACCCAGATCCTGCAGTGCTTCCCAGAACGGATCGTAGGAAGGGTCGTCGTAATAGGCGCCGAACGTATGGCCGTTTACCAGCGCGCCCTTGAATCCGAGTTGCTTAACGGCTCTCGTGAGCTCGCCCACGGCCTGTTGCGGCGTATGCATGGCCAGCGTTGCGAAGCCGCCGAACCTGGTCGGGTGCCGCGCGATCTGCTGCGCGAGAAAGTCATTGCTGGCCTGGGCGTATGCCATGGCCTGCCGTGCATCCTGTTCGCCCTGCACGCTCGGTCCGGTCTGCGACAGTATGCAGTAGGCTATACCCGCTTGGTCCATTTCCTGGATCCGGCGGTCGTCGAAGTCGGACAGCCTGGCGGCCAGGTCGCGCAGGATCTCGGGGTCGATGTGGCGCGTAAAGGCCTTGGCGTAGTTGGGCAGGCCCGGCGTCGAGAAGTGTTCTTCGAGCGCGATCTTGCGTATGCGGGTATCCATTGGGCGTGCTCCTAGACCGGGTAGACCAGGTTGTTGGCGATGATGGCCGTGTCGTACACGGCTTGGCGCTCGCGGAGCAGGAGCGTGTTGCCGTTGCGCGCGAAGCGGACATAGAGGCGGCCGGCCTGGTGGAGAGTGGTCGCGCCTTCGACGAGAGTCTGCAGCAGCATGTAGTTGCTCTGGGCGACGATTTCTTCGTCGCCGACGTCGAGAATGCGCACGTTGCTGACAAAATGCAGGACCCGACGCGGCGCGAACATTTGCGTACGCGCGATCGCAACGGCGCGGTCGCGCAGCATGTCCTTTCCTTCCGCGTACACCAGTCCGACCGGCAGGCCCAGCGCCGCGTTTTCGTACTCGGTCACCCGGTACAGGCAGTCATCGGTGAAAAATTCCGGCCAGCCCTCGATATCGCCGCTATCCAGCACGGCACAGTACTCGGCGTGGAAATCTTCCACCGCCGCGCGGGCGGCCAGCGCTTGGTCCTGATCGACATCTTTCCTTTCGAATCCGTGCAACATCCTAGAATCCCATGACTTTTCGATAGTGTTGGTACATCGACCGGATCGCGGCCTCGGATATCAGGTTGTCGGCCGTGCCGATCTTGTCCGCGTCCAGCCTTACGATGGCCCGGTCGCTGACAGAGCGACGTACGCCTTCCTGCACGAATTTCATGGCTTCGTTGTCCTCCAGCCCCAGGAATC